>NC_019701.1:1500000-1757500 GCF_000317065.1 Pseudanabaena sp. PCC 7367 | reverse complement strand
TTGGTATCATCAGGGTTTGGCTCTATATCATATGGATCGCCTTGATGAAGCGATCGCTAGCTATGAGGAAGCCTTGTCGATGTTGCCCAAAAATGGCACGCTTTACTACAACATTGCCTGTTGTTACTCGCTGCAACGGGAAGCTATGGCAGCGATCGCCAATCTTCAACATGCGATCGAGCTAAATCCAAGGCAGTTTAAGGAAATGGCCGCCAGCGATCCTGATTTTGACTATATTTCCCATCGAGCGGAGTTTAAAGATTTGATTGACTTAGATCTAGATCATGAAGAGTATGTTTAGGCTGTTGCTGGTTCAGGTATTAGGTAGTAAGTAGTAGTAATTGTAATTACTAAGTAAGACAGGTCAGCGATCGCCCAACCCATAATCCTTCCATAATCTAAATAAACCATATCAACGAGACATTTCTAGCATTTTCTGGATTGGTTGCAGCGCCGCCACCCGCACCGATTCATCCAGGGTTATTTCGGGTTGGCGGTTCTTCATTGCCAGATAGAGCTTTTCCAGGGTATTCAATCGCATGTGTGGGCATTGATTACAGGGGCAATCGTTATCCGGTGGGGCTGGGATCAAAACTTTGTCTGGGGCAGCTTTGCGCATTTGATGCAAAATCCCCTCTTCTGTGACCACAATAAATTCCTGGCGATCGCTATTTTGCACATACTTTAGCAGCGCCGTAGTCGAGCCAATGTGATCGGCATGTCTGAGCACAGCGGGTTCACATTCAGGGTGAGCCACGATTTCCGCCTGGGGGTGTTTTTGCTTGAGGGCAATTAATTTGCGTTCTGAGAAAATCTCATGCACCATACAAGTGCCCTGCCACAACACCAAATCCCGCCCCGTTTGCTCCGCCACATAGCGACCCAGATTGCGATCGGGGGCAAAAATAATCGGCTGGTCAGCGGGAATTTGATTCACGATCGACACCGCGTTTGAGCTAGTACAAATGATATCGCTCATTGCTTTGATCGCTGCCGAGCAGTTGATATAGGAAATTACTAAATGGTCGGGGTGCTTTGCTTTGAATGCGGCAAATTCGGCGGGTGGGCAACTGTCGGCCAAAGAGCAACCCGCATCTAAATCTGGCAACAAAACTTGCTTCTGGGGATTTAAAATCTTGGCCGTTTCCGCCATGAAATGCACGCCCAGGAAGACAATCACCTCTGCATCAGTATTAGCCGCCTGTTGGGATAGGCCCAATGAATCGCCAATGTAGTCGGCCACATCCTGTAGGTCTGGATCTTGATAGTAGTGAGCCAGGATCACCGCGTTCATTTTTTGCTTTAGCTCAGCGATCGCCGTGAACAGATCATCCGGCAGGCGATCGGCTTGATTAACTTGGTGCGGCGTGGATTTGGTTAGGGTTGCAAACACGTTCAGCCTCGATTTGATATCAGGTTAACTTTAAATTAACTAGTGAAATAGGTTGGATGAGTAATTTTACTTTGTTTGATTATAGTAGAAAACACCATAACTTGGGCGTAAATCCGACCTCAGACAGATAGTTGGGTAATGTTTGATTTAAGGCTTTTATGCGTGAATCCATTTTCTAGTCAAGGCTTGCGATGGTTTTTCTCTTTGGCTTAGCTAATTGTAATAGTCAAGATGTCACTATAAAGTAGCTGGCGATCGCCTTAACAAATTAGCTATCCAATCCTTGGCAATACCTTGCTTAAAATCTATTAGTACCAGGTTTGCGTCGGTCTAATTCAATTTACTTAGGCCAAGTGGAAACTTATTTGGCCCAAAACTAGTCGTTGGTTAGAACAGCCTTTTTAGTTAAGATCAAGTGGTGTTTTTAACTTTTACCCGCAGCTCTAGAGATTGATTAGCCTTGGTTGTTGAGGGGGGCTGAGCATCAATCTAGCGATCGCCATGATTAGCAGATCGTGATTAATAATTTTGACCAACTAATTAGTTGAGTTAGTCGGGCATTTCAGAGCTGCTCTGGGCGATGAGCCTGATGATTTGGGCAAGCATGAAAGCGGGAAAGATTAAATTAAGCAAGCAAGGCTGAGATCATAAATATTCAAAAAGCAGATTCGTAAAATATTCAATAGAGCACTTCGAGGTAGATACTGTGAAACCCTGGCAATCTATACCTAAGTCCCTGATTCAACCGATCGCAAAAAAAATAAGCCGATCGCTGCGTCTGTTTATGGCAGCGCTGTTGGCAACCACCCTGGCGATTACGCTCACCCCCAAAGCAGTGAGTGCAATTAGCTGGTGGGATTTGATTCGGGCTGCTCCCGCGGCAATTCAGGTGATTCAAATTTCCAGTTTGTCCGATGCGGATGAAGTGAAGCTGGGCGCAAATATCGATCGGCAAATTGGCCAGGAGGTACGATATAGCCGTGATCCTATGGCCAATGAATTGGTCAGAAGTATAGGTGAGGAGTTAGTGCCCTATAGCGATCGCCCCAATATTCCCTATACCTTTCGTGCCGTTGATGATGACAGCATTAATGCCTTTGCCACAATGGGTGGGTTTGTTTATATCAATACTGGCTTAATTGCTACCGCCGACAATCGCGCCCAACTCGCCAGTGTAATTGGCCATGAAATTGGTCATATTACCGGTAAACATGCCCTGGAGCAGATTAAACAGGCATCGATCGCCCAAGGGGTCGCTTCGATCGCTGGCGTAGATGATAATCGCCTGGTGCAAATTGGTGCTGCGGTGGCGTTGCAATTACCCAACAGCCGCGAAGCTGAATATGATGCCGATCGGCGTGGCTTGTTTAATCTTGTCAAGGCTGGCTATGCACCCCAGGCTATGCCCAACTTTATGCAAAAGCTGGTGAATAAGTCTAATGGTGCACCACCACAGTTTCTCAGCACCCACCCAGCCCCGGTGGAACGAGTTAGGAACTTGAACGAGATGATCCGACAAAATAATCTGGTGGCCGATCGCGGTTTGAATGATAGCAACTATCAAAGACGCTGGCGCAATCGCTTTAATTAATTTGATCCGGTGGGATGACTAGCAATCTGGTTTCCGCCAGGATACCCAGGATCATGATTTGGATTTGTGTTAAGGCAATACTTTATGGCACGATTGTAGCCTAAACATCTTAAGCATTTAAATCCTAAATTATTGTGAGTCCCTGGCTGAGCCGACTGCAACAGAATAAGGCGATCGCAATTATTCGGGCTGAGAATGCAAATATGGCTTGGGAAATGGCGCTGGCTGCTGCCGCAGGGGGGCTCAAGTTGCTGGAGATCGCCTGGGATGAAGGCTATGCTGAATCTCTGATTCCCAAGTTGCAGCAGGAGTTGCCGGACTGCCGGATTGGTACGGGCACAATCTTAGACTTAGCGATGGCGAAGCGGGCGATCGCTATTGGTTGTAAGTTTCTGTTCACGCCCCATGTCGATCCCAAGATAATTGAATGTTGCTGCGGGGCGGAGGTGCCGATCGTGGCGGGGGCGCTGACTCCTACCGAAATTTTGCGAGCCTGGCAGGCGGGAGCATCAGCGGTGAAGGTGTTTCCAATCAAGGCGATCGGTGGCGTGGAATATATAAGCTGTTTGCAGCCGGTGCTGGGTGATATTCCCTTAATTCCCACTGGTGGAGTTACTCTGGAAAATGCCCAGGATTACCTGGCGGCGGGGGCAGTGGCGGTGGGGGTGTCAAGTCATTTGTTTCTGCCGGAGGCGATCGCAGCGGGGGATTGGGCAACGGTCATGGCGCGATCGCGGTTTCTCACTCAGCAAATTCATTGATCAACTTCAATTTGTAATTTCGTACATTTAAAAATAATAATTCCAGTTCACTTTTCAGCGATCGATTACTATTACCTCTTCAAATCACAGTTAAACAAATACCAGCAAGCGATCCAAACCAGTAAATTTATTGAACTATTGGCTATGAATAGCCCTATTTCTGTTAGGCTAAGCAAAGGTAAATAAACTTCGCTGTTGTTGCCTTTGTTTTGTTCGATTTCTGCGATCGGCAAGACGAGGAATCATCAACCAATCCAATCAGAAATTAATGGATGCACGCAAGCCACTCGGAGTAGTAGTTCAGGGATCGCTCAGCCAGGGGTTAGAGGCCAGGCTGGATGGCGATGTTTCGGTTGAAGAAATGCGCGTGGGTAAATTCCTGGTGGTGCAAGGCCGTCGCGCGCGCTTCTTTTGCATTCTCACTGATGTGACCTTGGGAACGGCTAGCCCCCGAATTTTAATGAATCCGCCCCAGCCCCACGATACTTTCTTGACCGAGGTACTGGCAGGAACAGGTACATTTGGCACGATCAACCTTACGCCAATGTTGATGTTTGTGCCCGCTAATCCCCTGGACAACTTTTCGAGCGAGAACAAGAAATCGCGCCGGAAGAAGGCCAGCAAACCAGAGCAACAGAATATTCAACTATCTCTGGAAGAAACCAATGAATATCAACTGCTGCCAGTTAAAACCGTGCCCAGCCACTTCAGCCAGGTATTTGAAGCCAGTGAACAGGATTTTCGGGTTGTGTTTGGTTGGGAAGACGATCCCCACAAGCGCAACTTCTCGATCGGTCAACCGATCGACATGGCAGTGCCTGTGTGCCTGGATTTGGATCGATTCGTGGAGCGCAGCAATGGCATCTTTGGTAAATCCGGTACGGGTAAATCATTCCTAACTCGTCTTTTGCTCTCTGGTGTGATTCGCAAGCAGGCGGCGGTGAATCTAATTTTTGACATGCATTCCGAATATGGTTGGGAAGCGGCCACCGAAGGGAAAACCTTTAGCACCGTAAAAGGATTACGTCAGCTTTTCCCTGGCCAGGTGCAAATTTACACCCTTGATCCTGATTCCACCACGCGGCGGGGTGTGCGCGATGCCCAGGAATTATTCCTGAGTTATGACCAGATTGAGGTAGAAGATTTAAATTTGCTGCGGGATGAACTGAATCTGTCGGAAGCTAGCCTGGAGAATGCGATCATCCTGCGCAACGAATTTGGCAAACATTGGATCGCCAGGTTGCTAAGCATGTCCAATGGGGAGATTCAAGAATTCTGCGAAGAGAAGATGGGTAGCAAGTCTTCGATCATGGCATTGCAACGGAAGCTGAATCGCCTCGGTGAGCTTAAATATGTGCGCAATAGTTGTCCCCAGAATTATTTAACGCAAATTTTGGCCGACCTGGAAGCCAAAAAACATGTGGTGATCGAGTTCGGTTCCCAGTCTAATTTGCTTTCTTATATGTTGGCGACGAATGTGATCACCAGGCGAGTACACCATGCCTATGTGCGGAAGGCGGAAAAGTTCTTGCAGACCAAGAATGTGTGCGATCGCCCCCAGCAACTGATGATTACGATCGAAGAAGCCCATCGCTTCCTTGCGCCCATGACCGCTAAACAAACTATTTTTGGCACGATCGCCAGGGAAATGCGCAAATATTTTGTGACCTTGCTGGTGGTCGATCAACGTCCTTCAGGGATTGACAATGAGGTGATGTCCCAGGTTGGTACGCGGATTACGGCCTTGCTAAATGATGAAAAAGATATTGATGCGATCTTTACCGGCGTAGCGGGCAGTGGTAACTTGCGATCGGTGCTCTCGAAGCTGGATTCCAAGCAACAAGCCCTAATTCTTGGTCATGCCGTACCTATGCCGGTGGTGGTGCAAACCCGTGCCTATGATCAGGCTTTTTACCGCGAGATTGGCGATATGCCCTACGATCAAATCCCCACCCCAGAGTTATTGAATTTAGCTGAAGCCGCTAAAGCTGATTTGGGTTTCTAATCTTGTTGCCTAGCATGTAAAGTGGGCTTTCATCTGGTCTCTATTAAGTGCATAAAGCATCTATCTAACAGGCAATGGATGGGGCCTTAGCGACCGTTGCTCTATCTATGCTGATGAATCTCACACTAATCTCAAGCCAAGCTCTGTTGGCGATAAGATTCTAAAACTAGCTCTAGGAAGCTAAACATAGCCTAAACTGAGAGGAGTAAACCCCATGCCCAAAGTTTAAATTATTAGTTTGGAAAACTTTGTAGACTCCCTTAACCACTGGCAGCAAATTGGCATTGTGGCGATCTGGATGGCGCTGGTGTTTGCCGTTGCGGCGATCGCCCGATATTTTCGTAGTAACTCCGAGCTGGTGCGAAAAATTGTACATATTGGTACTGGCAATGTGATCCTGCTGGCCTGGGGCTTGAAGTTGCCGCTGTGGATTTGTCTGAGCATATCGATCGCGGTGATCCTGGTGGCTGGTCTGTCTTATTTTTTGCCCGTGCTGCCGATCCTGGAAAGTGTTGGTCGCAAAACCCACGGTGTTTTTTACTATGCGGTTAGTATTGGCTTGTTGGTGGCGATCTTCTGGGGAGTAGATTTACCTCAGTTTGCGGTGATTGGCATCTTGGTGATGACCTGGGGTGATGGCTTGGCCGCATTGGTTGGCAAAAGCTTTGGTAAGCGGGTATATCGTTTCAATGGTAATAAACGCACCCTGGAGGGGTCGGCGGCGATGCTGGTAGTCAGCTATGGGATCGCCCTGTTGGTTTTGTCTCTGGCTCAGGGCGGCAGTGGCTTAAATATCTGGCTGATTCCTGTGCCGATCGCGTTTGTGGCTACGGTGCTGGAAGCGATCTCCCCTGGCGGCACCGACAATCTCACCGTACCGATTTCTAGTGCATTTTTATGTTACGGCCTAAGTCTTCTTTAACTGGTCTAATTGTTATCAGCGGTTTTGCGATCTGTCTGAGCCTGATTAGCTGCCAGGATCAAAGCATCGAGAAGAAAGCAGAAAGATATTTGCGATCGCAGCTTTTAATGCCTGACAATGTTTTGATAGAGCTTCAAACAAAGACAGAGCAAAGGCTTAACCAAAGTGACCTTTGTCAAACAGAACCAGCCGATCGCAATGGTTATCAACTCCTTTTTGCAGCGGAAGGCATTGGCTATGTAGTGCATACCAGTCAAGACGCTAGTGAAATTGAACTTTGTGGATCACAAGACCTGCAAGCTAAAGACTATTTGAATTATGTTGGCGCTGGTTATGAGGTGGAATATCCAGCCGATTGGTTGATACGTGACATTGGCTTAGAACCTGATGGCACCAATCGCGTTTACTTTAGTCCATTGCTGCCGCCGGATTTAAAAAATGGTTATATTCTCTTAGAGAAATTCCCTGGGGATGCGATCGATCTGGATGCTGAACAGTTGCGATCGCCAAATTTTGATCTGCCAGAGGATCTCGAATCAATCGAGAACAATGATTCTAGCCAGGAGTCATTGAATTCATCAGAATCAGACTCAACCTATGACCTAACAGAAATCGAAAGAGGTGACCTGCGTACTCTTCCTCTTGTTGTTTCGCCGGAATTAGTGGAGACAATCAAGTACCAAGCCTCACCAAATCAAACATCCCCAGATTCATTGCCGTTGCAAGTCGAAGTTTTGTTAATTAGCGCAGATACCTTTGTTTACAAAATTCAATTTTTCTACCATGACACCTCTGCTTTGACCAATGAGATGATTCAGCAGTTTGGGCAAGGCTTTCAGATTATTAATTAGGCGATCGCTCTGCCTGGAAGAGCTTAAAAACAGCGATCGGAATTTACAAAAGTTAAGCAAAAAGTGAGTGTTTGTAAAAGAATTGTTGAGATGAGATATCCATGCCTGCTGCTTATACTACTTTAGATATAGATTAAATTTGCGAAGTTCACCCAAACATCCAAATTTAGAAATCAAGAGCCTCACTAGTTGATAAGGTAGTTAATCGGTTTTTAATATGTATAAAAACACCACTAAAGATCCTGTTGTTGCTGCTGTTACCGCCGCGATCGGTGCGGGCGTTGTAGCTTGCGTTTGTGTCAGCCAAGGGCAGAATGTTTTTGTAGGTCTGGGTGTGACGGCATTTGCCACTGTGGTGGCTTTGCTAGTGGATAAGTACCTATTCGACTAGATCTAAACTAAATAAAATATAGTTAATCTTAGCCTTGCGTTGATGGCGGTCTATTTTTAAATAGCTTCTAAACAGATTTGACCGCCAGATGTGCCAAAGAATTTACTCCCTTAACCTTTTCCGCTTAGAGCAGCTTGGCTCAATCCTAATTAATTGATCCCATTGCTTAGTTAGTTGGAAGTGGCTTTTGGGAAATCTAAATCCCAATTCTGAATCCTTTGCTTCTAGCTGCTACATAGTTTTTCTTTCAGTTTTAAGTGACGCATAACCAACGAATAATGATTATTTGAGTGGGCTTTACGGCTCACTTTTTTGCTTTGTTGGTTTGAGGTTTAAGGTTTAAGCTTGCCGCGATCGCTTTTAGGTTGAATTTAGGCCATATAAAAAAGATTCTAGGCTTGCCCCAATTCACTTAAAGCCTGTTTGGCCTTTTCGATCGCCTCTTCAAAGATTGCCAGATCCATATGCGTAATCACCATCTGACCATCTTCGATCTCGGTGGGGAATTCAATTCGATATTGACCTAGCCCTTCTTCTTGGGTAATGAAGGCAAGCGATTTTTCGTTTACATTAATTTGGGCGAGTGGATTGTCATAGTCACTATGCTTGACGATCGCCAACGAGATTCCGGATTGTGCTTCTGACATTTTTTAATCCACCTGATTAAGATATACAAAGATGATCAATTGCCTGAAATAACTAATAACTGTTGCTGTCTAACCTAGCATCACTAAGCTAAAAGCTAAAAATAATTGGTCTAAATTCAGTTAAATAATCGTCTTAAAATTGTTGCAACCTCTGCTATTTGAATCATGGCGATCGTGGTCGCTTTCTACTAGTCGTTTTGATTTCGAGCTAATCATCTAGATCCTATAGATCCTAGTTAAAACCATTGCAGGGCTAAAGCTTAATGGTTTAAAGATTAGCGTTAATCTTGATCAAGATTTCCCTTAAAATAATTGATGCCTCGCCTAAGAGCTAGGCGATCGACCAAAACTAAGCCAATCAATCAACAATTTGGGAACTTGAACCATTATGACCACCGAAATGAAAAAGTTTGTGATGTGGGGTAGTTATTGCGATAACGTGCTCGAAAAGAGAGCTGGTTGCCGCCAAGCGCATTTAGACAATCTCAAAGCGCTCAAGGAAGCTGGCAAAATCTTGACGATCGGCCCTACTACTGACTTGCAAATGGTTTTTGGTGTGTATGTTGCAGCCGATCAAGCCGCTGCCAAAGCGATGATTGAATCAGATCCATATTGGCAGAATCAAATCTGGACTGAGTATCAGGTACGCGAATGGATTCAAGCTTTTTAAAGGTTAGAAAATATTGGCGGACTCATACAACCGCCGGATGATCGCAATGATTTTGCTGCCATAATTTGGATCAACTGCCCAACGTCCTGAGAGCTGATTTACCAAGGGGGCGATCCCTCGCTGCACAAAATGAAACCTGGGATTGACTAGTTCTTGTACCAAAGGCGAGGTACTGCCATAGGCTTTGAGGTGCTGAATGTGGGCGCGTACCCCCGTGCGTTGATCGGGGAATGTGGCTCCCTCTTCATTGCCACCGACCGCCCCTAGTCCAGCGAAGTTATTTTGGGCCGGCCGCACATCACCGCCAAAACGCAGGAAGTTGGTTTCTAAACACATTTGCGAAAAGGCGATGTCATAGTTAACCCCCTCGATCGATCCTTCTTCGCGGTAGTAGCGTGGCATTTCCTCGTAGGTGGTGATTGCTGCTTCGTTGTTATTTTTCAAAAACATCAACATTTGCACTTCGGAGGTGTTGCCCTGCCCCATGATTTGATCCAATTGCCCTGGACAAACCGAAAAAATTGTTTTAATTTCTACAGTGCGGGTGCGGGGTTCCCAGTTAACCGATACGCCATAATCACGTAGGCCGATCGCAATTGCATAGACAATATTGCGATAACGCAACCGTCGGATATTAAAGTCCTGGGACAGATCGATGCCCAGGCTATCCACCAAGTCGATCGGCACATAGGCATTGCCAGTCACGATGATCGCCTTTTCTGGATAGACCCGTCCATTTAAACTAATATTTACCTCACTGAAAATGGGAATTGTAGGACCAGGCGTGGGCGTTGGTCTTGGGGTCGGGGTTGGTGTTGGTCCTGGGGTTGGGCTGGGTGTTGGTATTGGTGTGGGGGTAGGAGTTGGCGTAACTCCCGACACATCCCTGAGCCACAACTGCAATCCATCCGCAATGCCGATCGCAAAGTCGCGGCGACGGGTTTGCAGCAAGCGCAGATCGCTGGGGTTAGACAAAAAGCATAGCTCTAGTAATAAAGATGGTGGGATAATATCGCGGCAAAAAGCCAAACGACCAACGGCAGCAGCAGTATCGGGTTTGGCACCGCGATTTCTTAGTTCTGGGACTCGTCTCAGTAGGCTGGCAATCAGTAATTCGCCGTGGCGCTTGCGTTCTTGATTACCGGCAATATAAAAGTCTTCAGTACCATTGGCCGATCGATCGGCAGCAGCATTGCCATGAATTTCTAGGGCTACGTCCCGACGACTGGCGCGGGCATTGATCCAACTGATTGTGCCAGTTAAACTAAGATCATCACTTGGGGCTTCCACGCTTAAGCCGCGTGATCTAAGCTCTGCCACAACTAAATCGCGCGTGGCGATCATTTCAGCGGCTTCGCTTGTGTTATTAACTACGACTCCTGGATCGCGGAATGCGCCTTCAAACCCACCATGACCTGCGGAAAGGAAAATCTTAGCCATTATCTATCCCCATAATTTCGCCAGAATTCCTGGCTCTTAGCGATCGGATGCAGTGTAGCAACTTTATACCCTACTTGTTAACAATGCCGCCAACAATTTACTGGAAAGTGCATAATAAGGTATGAAAAAGCGCGTTAATCTTTCTCTGCCCAAAAAATCGATCCTGTTGCCAATTACCTATCGTTTGGCCAAGGATTTTAATGTGGCTGCCAATATTATCAGGGCGCAGGTGGCTCCCAATCAGGTGGGTAAGATGGTGGTAGAGCTATCGGGGGATATCGATCGCCTGGAAGAAGCCGTCGAATGGATGCGATCGCTGGATATTGAAGTGTCGATGAATGGCCGCGAAATTGTGATCGATGAAAATATCTGTGTTGATTGCGGCTTGTGTACGGGGGTTTGCCCCACTGGCGCACTCACGCTCAATCCTGAAACATATAAGCTGAATTTTGCTCGATCGCGCTGCATTGTCTGTGAGCAGTGTATTCCTTCCTGCCCCGTTGAAGCGATCTCAACTAACTTATAATTTATTAAGTTAATTTATTAAGTAAGTTAGCCTGCAACGATGGAGCAGTTAGATCAAAGCCAAGCGCCAATCCTCAATGCTTTGCAATCATATTTAGCGATCGACCAGGCTGCCTTTTATATGCCAGGGCACAAGCGGGGGAATTGCATCGATCCGCAGCTTGATGAATTATTGGGCAGCAATATTTTTAAGCTAGATCTGCCAGAGTTGCCAGGACTGGAAGATACGATCGCCCAGGCGGAAACTCTCGCCGCCGCTGCCTATGGTGCAAAACAGACCAGGTTTCTGGTGAATGGCTCCACAATCGGTGTGCAGGCCATAGTTTTAGCAACTTGCCAACCAGGCGACAAAATTTTGGTGGGTCGCAACTGTCATCGATCGGTCATTTCGGCTTTGATTCTTTCTGGTGCAAGGCCGATCTATTTACCCACCAGCTACAATACCGAGTTTGATCTGGATCTGGGCGTTAGCATTCATACGCTCAAACAAGCATTGGCCAAGCATTCAGATGCCAGGGCAATATTAATCACCAGCCCTAACTATTTTGGGGTGGGTGCTGAACTAAAGGAGATGGTAGCGATCGCCCATGCTCATCACTTGCCCGTTCTGGTTGATGAGGCTCATGGTGCCCATTTGCACTTTCATCCTGATCTGCCGATCGATGCGATCGCTGCTGGTGCAGATTTGGTGGTGCAATCTACCCACAAAATGGCTACCAGTCTGACTCAAAGTTCAATCCTGCATTGCGGTAATAGTTTGAATGAATATGGCCTTGAGCTGGAAGCGATCGATGCCGCCATAAATCTGCTGCAATCAACCAGTCCTAGTATTTTGCTGTTGGCTTCGCTGGATGCGGCGAGAAGGCAAATGGCCACCACGGGACATAAGTTGCTCGATCGCACGATTGAACTGGCTAATCAAGCGCGATCGCAAATAGATCACATTCTCAACCTACGCACGATCCCAGCATCCATTACGGCAAACTTTGATCCGACTAGATTGACAGTGATGCTCGATCGGCTTGCCCTAACTGGCTTCGATGCCGATCAAATTTTATTGGATTCCCTCGATGCAGTGGCAGAAATGCCCACCCTGAGTCAATTAGTATTTGCGTTTAGCATTGGCAATCGCAATGATGATGTAGATAAGCTAGTGCGATCGCTCCAGGTTCTTAGCGATCAATACTCCCAATCCCGATCGATGGATCAGTCCGCACTGGAGAGCAAACAAGATCTAATGATCCAGATCTTAACCAAGTTACCGCGATCGCCCCTTACGCCCAGGGAAGCTTTTTTTGCCAAGAGTAAGCGGGTTAGGCTAAATACAGCGATCGGTAAGATTAGCACAGAGCTAGCTTATGCCTATCCGCCAGGGATACCGATTCTTTGTCCAGGCGAGGAAATTACCAAGGCAGCGATCGAATTTTTGCGATTGCTTAAATCTAGTGGTGGTGTGATTAACGGTTGTAGCGATCCAGAGCTAGAAATGATTATGGTTATTGCTTAGGTTATATAGGTTAATAGGTTATAAATGAAAGAGAGACCAGAGCTTTCCTTGTTTCGCTCCGATCCCTCTTTTATGATCTCTCCTCACACTAATAGGTATTGTAACCTATTGGGTGCAAAATGCATAGCAACTGACCAATTGCACTCTGGCAGGGAGATTTGGCAAGTTTTGAACACTAAAAAACAAAATCCTAATTTTAGTGTTTCTTATAAAAACAAACAGCAAAAAAAAGTTGCTAGCTTTCCGTGTTTCGCTTCAACTTCTTTTTGCTTATTCTTTCCTCACACCAGAGCTATAGTAACCCAGTTATTGCGATCTGTCGAGGATTTTATAATTGTTTAAGCAATCGCCTGACTGGCAAGGATCATACGCTACTGTCCCTTATCCCCTTATCTAAGATGATGAGTAGAGTTATTCATCCATGCAGATTAGGCAGATTCAAAAGTGCCTATTAGTCTGACTCTAGTAATACAAACATAAAACTTTCCATTTCCGCCAACACCTGCACCACCTGATTAAAAGCTTCAACCTCCGTAGTGGCTGTCCCGGTTACCCAATTGTAGGGCTTAACTTTTAGCCAGGTCTGCGCCAAGTCCGCCACCGATCGCGGCTCTTGCCATAGCCACTGCAAACAAACAGCAGAATTTGGCAGAATCTCGATCGTCTCCGGTGTGGTCACGCCCAGGAATTGGGTGATGTTCAAGGGCATTGTGGCCGCGATCGCATTTGCTAAGGCTTGCCCAAATGCACTGGTTTTTAAATGGGGATGCAATCTAGCCCTAGCATTTAACCAGGTTGCCTGATCCCAGGCCGCGATCGGCTCTTGCTCTTGCCCCACACCAACATGACCACACCAAAAATCAAGGGTGCGGTGAATGGGATTTAGCAACTCAAACAGGTGCAGATATTGCTCCTGGGTGGCCATAGACAAGACCATTTCCAGATATTCTGGCATTTGGGTTTGATTTTGGATCAAGTCCAGCACCTGCCAGGATTGCCAGTTCACCATGTCGATCAGTTCTAGCTCAGCACCTGCCAGCAACTCGAACAAATCCAGCACATTAAAGCCCTTATCGCCTTGTAGTAAATAGTTGGCCAGAATGGTTTCATCGGTTTTAGCTGAATTCAGCCAGGTCGATCGCTTTAAGTCCACTTCATTATTCAATGCTGCCATCAGGTCGCGGATCATGGCGATCTTATTTTCTTGACTGACTTGATCATTCCTCAAGCCTAGTAACTTAAACAAACGTTGGCCGCGATAGTGATATTGGCGTTGATATTTATTGTGCAAATTAGCGCGGATTGTGCCTTTGGGTTTCAATACCGATCGCATCGCTTGTAGCCCCGCCAGGGGATCGGGAACTAGATAAAGGGTTTCATCACAATTGATGTAGTCAAACTCCAGCCCCAATTGCGGCACATCTTCTAGTGGCATGGCATGAAATTCCACATTGCTAAACCCGTGATGTGCCAGCCGCTGCTTGGCCACTTCGATCGAAGCTGGTGAAATATCTACGCCCACCACCCTGGCTCCAGGATTGGCGACGGCCAAAACCTGCGAAGTCACACCGCTGCCACAGCCAGCATCCAGGATCATTAAACCAGCGGGATCAATTACCTGGCGATCGCGGCGATAGGTGGCATTGATCGCTGAATGCACAAACAAAACATTGCTATTTTTACCTGGGGCATAGCTAATTGGCGTATCTGGATAGGGGGCACGATCGAAATGTACCCGCACTCGATCGGCATCTTGCTTTACGTCCTTTTCTGAATTGTAAACATCAATATTTGCATCTGATGGCCGAGAATTAGTTGCCATATAAAGCTTAAAGTCACTATTTTTGATGTAGTCTAGCTCTAATCAAGGCTATCAATCAAACCCTCAATAATTTGTGTACGTTGGGATTGATTGAATTTAGATATAATAAGCTTTGAAATTAGCTCAGGGTCAGAATCCTCAATAAACCAATCATTAACTGAGTTATTGGCGATATCAAGACAGCGTTTTAGCCTTTCTTCCAGTACATTTATAAGATCCTTTGATATTCCACCCAATCTTTTTATCCAGTGGTTGTTTGTATCCTTAAAACATTCAATGTCAATCGTGACAAACTGGTTTACCAGCGCATAGCTAAGACAACTAAGTCCGGTGTTTTGATTTGCACGAATGGGATATGTACTAGGTAATGGAGCAAAGGTATCCTTGCTAGTTAGTGGTATGGCATAAGCAATTGGAAATATGTCTATATTGCTTACACTCCAGAATATGTAGGGGTGAAGGCCGCGTTCAATTCTAGATGGATTAATCTTCTCCGAGCAATTTGGTTCTGCACAAGAAACGGTTGATGAACCGGAAATATCGTATTTATAAAAATGTCCCTTGCTACACTCTAAAACCAGTTGTTTAGGATCAATCTTGTAAATCCAGCCTTTACGAGGTTGAGGAGGTTGCCTATTACTTCTCTGGACAGCCGTCATTTACATACTAAATTCCCAAGTTCAGCTAGCAAAAGCTCTCTTTCTTTAAGCAAGTTTAAAGGCTGCTTTTGGTCTGGAGTGTATTCTTTCTCAAGCACATCTTTCATTGGTGCTGTTGCATAGACATAATCTCGCAACTCCTGTTGCTGTTTTTGAGTAGTACCAGACCAAGCTGCCCTAATATTCTCTAGCATATACTGCATTGATATCGGTAATTCTAGCTGTTCAATCGACATAGCATTTTTACCTGGCCTGATTAAAATTGCTTCTCCAGATTTTGTCTGTACAACTTTCTGCAGGGATTCAAGGGAGCGTAAAGTCTTATCAATATCTTCTTCCCAAGGGCCGTATTTGTAGAAGATCCAATGAAGGTCAGTGATCTGTTTGCCATGCCACCTAGTTGCATATAAGTCAGCCAAGTACAAAAACTTGAAGAGCTGAAATTTGGTGATGTGGCCTTTGGTCTTTAAAACAAAGAATTCTATCAGCTTTGCAGTCATTGAAAGATTACTTGTTACTGCGCTCATCTTTCATTACCTTCAATTTTTGATTAATTGTAACTATCTTTTATTTTAACAGGTCTGACATTTCAAAGCTATGTCTTAACTCAATCCTCCCAACCATGGGGGCTAGAGGCTTGCTCCGCCGCAGAAAGATCGCTCCAGCTTACTCCCTGACGCAGGATTGTGCCATTGGGGCCGACGATCATGCGGGGCAAGGTTTGATGATCGACCACGCTCATATCTGCCATGTTGTAGGTGGTGTAGACTGTGTCGTTATTGTCAAAGAATACATCCACCACTGTGACCGTTTTCATTGTCGGTAGACTACTATTAAGCAAAACCCTGGGTCCATCGCCGATCGCCCCGGCATGGAGCATATCCAGTTTGCCGCGATAGCCAGGAAAATAAGCATGATGGTGACCACTGATGTAGGTATGGACGTTATATTTTTCAAGCAACGCCCTTAACTGATCGGCATTAGCTAAAACCTCACCCAGTCGATCCCGATCGACCGCCACCGCATATAGGGGCAAATGCCCGATCGCAATCCGCATTTTGGCAGCTTGTGCCGCATCACTGGCTAGACTCTGCTCAGCCCAGGCGATTTGCTCATCAGGAATGCGATCGCTGGAGGCATCCCAGACCAGATAGAAAATATCATTGTGGGCAAAAGTATAGTAGAACGGAAATCCAGCCCGATCGACAAAGTTGAGATTAGGCGAGTGGGCAGGATCTTGCCAATAGGCACTGGCCATTTCTCGCTCCAGGGCAAATAAATAACCACCATCCGGCGATCGCCAACTGGAGGCATCGTGGTTACCGATCGTAAATCCAAATGGCAATCCAGCATCGCGTATTGGTTTGCCAACGTGTTTTTCAAACCCATCCCACATCGCCTGGATTTCTTCGGGCGACAGGATTGTTTGTCCAGCTACCATATCACCGCCAGAAAGCACAATATCCGGCTGCCATTGGGGGGCTAGGGCGATCGCTTTTTTGACCTCATCACCATAATCCGTTGCACCATAGGCACTGTTGAGATCGCTGATCACGACAATCCTCACATCGCCGCGTTCTGGCGCATATAACCCTTCTGGTGCAATCTTATCGCCGCGCTTAGATTTGCGATTGGCTGTGTTTGTTTGCTGGCTAAGCTGTTCTGGATCATTGGTTGTTGATTGCTGACTGGAGTTGACCTCTGGCGATCGATCGCTGCTAAGGTCTAAGTTGCGATCGGCATTATTAGCATTGCTAGAATTTAAAAGGCTATGCGCCGCCCCAGCGACAATGCCGCCTGCTGCCATCCCAATAATGAACAATATTTGTCTTCTGCGTAGCCCCATCACCAAATTACCTTTAGTATTTGTTTTGCCAGCTTGTTGGTAGAGTTAAAAGCCTGGAGTCCTGTACATGTAATAATATTTGGCCATAGGATGCAAGACTGGTTCAAATATCTTTTGCTCAAAATTCTTGCTTCCATCCCACTACCAAGAGCCTCAATCCTTGTGTGGTTGATTTGGTGGTACTAGACAAGTAGTGATGCGATCGGGCAACGGTTCTAGAATCCCTATCAACTCCTATCTGAATGGCAAGAAGTAAGAGTTGATTATACTTAACAACATCCATCAAAAGCCACATAAATATTTGGCGAACTATTTCACAAAACTAAGCCTCACCTAAATTTGACTATGATTAAGGGGTAATATATAAATGTAGAGATTAACTGACACCTCAAGTTCCAGGGGGAGTAAATGGACAGAAAAAGAATCAAGAGCTTGTTAGCTCAATGGACTCCCAGTAAATCATGGTCTAATGTGTGGCCAGTTACTAATCATGCTTTTGGCTTCCAGGTTAATTCATCTGAGGTTTTTGGTAGCAAAGAGGAAGAAGGTATTTGTGATCTTGACTTTTCTAATCCTGAAGTTATCGAACTATCTACTAATGATGCAAAGATTGTTTATGATGCTTTGAATAATCCGCCCGCTCCAAATGAAGCTTTTATAGATGCAGCGCAAAAGTTTAAAGATAAATATGGCTGCTAGTAGTGAGCTTTGCAAACGAAAAAATAATCATTAAGCAGTTAGATTTTAGACCGAAATCTAAAAACCATCCCTTTGATTGCGGTAACTCAGACTTAAATGAATACTTACTTCGCTATGCTTGGAGTAATCATAACAAAGGTTATGCAAAAGTATACATAGCAGTTAATCCAACAAAGGCTTCTAGAAATATTCTTGGCTACTATGCAATCAGCGCAGCAGCATTAAATATTGATGCTTTACCTGAGTCATTAAGAAAAGGCCAGCCTAAACAAGTTCCCTGTGTGAAAATTGGTAGGCTTGCGAATGCGATCGCAGTCAGAGGTAAGGGGATAGGACGAAAGTTGTTGTTCCATGCTCTATACCAAACAGTGGAAATATCAAAAATGGTTGGGGTAAGTGGGGTAACTGCAGATGCAAAGATCGAATCGATCGGATTTTATGAAAAGTATGGATTCCTGAGACTTGAAGATTCGAACTCTTTTTTCTTGCCAATAGAAACAATTAAACAGGGCTTTGAAAAATCGTAGTAGCGACTGTGCAAAAATTCAGCAAATAGACTTAAATCTATTTTTGGAGATGCAGCTTCAAGTTTTGCTGAGGTCATAGCTAAAGCTATTGTTAAAATAAATAAGCGATTCGATCCCCTAGCCCCTTAGCGATCATGTCTCTCAAAGCACCCAAATTCCTACCCCACTTGCAGCAAGATGATCAACCCCAATTATCAGACCAACTGCGGGAAAGATTAGCAAAACCACTGAAAATTGGTGATTTTGAGCTGGCCAGCCGCGTATTGCAATCGCCCCTTTCCGGTGTCACTGATATGGTATTTCGGCGGTTGGTGCGTCGCCATGCCCCCACTTCAATGATGTATACCGAGATGGTCAATGCCACCGGGCTGCATTATGTGCGTGAGCTGCCCAAGATTATGGAGATCGAGCGGGCGGAAACACCAATCAGCATTCAACTATTCGATTGTCGGCCTGATTTTCTGGCGGAAGCGGCGCAAATGGCAGTGGCAGAAGGGGCAGATACCGTAGATATTAATATGGGTTGTCCGGTGAATAAGATCACTAAAAATGGTGGTGGTTCATCGTTGTTGCGGCAACCGGAAGTGGCAGAAGCGATCGTGCGATCGGTAACTGAAGCCGTAAACGTACCCGTAACGGTCAAAACCAGACTGGGCTGGAGTGATAAGGAAATTAATATTCTCGATTTTGCTAAGCGGATGGAAGCAGCCGGGGCGCAAATGTTAACGCTACATGGCCGTACCCGATCGCAGGGCTATAATGGCATCGCTAAGTGGGAATGGATCGCTAAGGTAAAGGAAGTTTTATCGATCCCAGTGATCGCCAATGGCGATATTTTCTCGGTGGAGGCGGCGATCGCTTGCCTGGAAATGACTGGCGCGGATGGGGTGATGTGCTCGCGGGGTACGCTGGGCTATCCATTTCTGGTGGGCGAGATCGATCACTACCTCAAAACTGGTACGCACTTATCCCAACCCACGCCGATCGAACGGCTACAAACAGCACGGGAGCATCTAATTGGTTTGTGGGAATATAAGGGTAAGCGGGGTATTCGCCAGGCACGTAAGCATATGACCTGGTATGCCAAGGGCTTTCCTGGGGCGGCGATGTTGCGGGGTGAGCTATGCCGGATCGAAGATTTGCAGCAGGGTTTGGCTGTGTTGGATCGGGCGATCGATTATTTACAAACTCATCACAGCGATCAGAGCGATCAGGTGCTATCGGCGGAGGATCTGGCGATCGGTGCGCCAATGTAAAGGTAAAAGATTGACAGCGTTAAGATGGTTGGTATGCTAAACCTGCAAGATCTGCTTATCGCATTTAGTAAATATCTAACCACCCCTTCCCACCATAAACTCAGGACAGATTTAAATCATGTCGGACGAAACCCCGGAAACCCCAGAACAGCAAGAATCATCAGAAGCGCCAGAGACCGTCGAAACCTACGAAACCGAAACAACGGGCAAAGCCAAACGATCGATCTATATAGTTGGGTTTCTGGGTGCGATCGCCCTGGGGGGATGGGGGTTAACCGCTCTGTTCTCTAATAATGGTATTTTGCAGCGCAGCCCCGCCGTAGTCGAAGAATCAGACGAGCCGATCGGTTCTAGTTTGTCCAATGTCACCCTCACCGATGTGGACGAAAACGGCAAACCCCTCTACGAAATTACGGCTCGCCGCGCCGACTATAGCTCCGAAACCAGAGCCGCCGATGTGTTTATTGTCACTGGCAAGCTCTACCGCGATGGGGTGCCGATCATCGAAGTGAGTGGCGAAGGTGGCGCAGTTGACCAGGATAATCGGGAAATTGCGATCGAGGGTAATGTGAAGGCGATCGCGGTCGAAGAAAATATTGTGCTCACTGCCGATCGGGTGGTGTGGCTGGCGGATGAGGATTTACTTACGGGTAAGGGCAACATTAAGCTAGAAAAAACCGATGCCGACATTATCTTGACTGGCAAAAGCCTAATTGCCAATCCCAATAAAAACATTTTTTCGATCGCTGAAGATGTAAAGGGCGAAGTGGTTGATCCGCCATTACTGCTAGAGGGGCCAACCCTGACCTGGGATGCTAATACCAATATCGTCACTGCCCCCTATCCATTTCGAGTGGTACAAACCGAGGATGATTTACGGGTTAGAGCCGATAAGGGTGCATGGGATGTAACCAAGCAGGAAATTTTACTAGAAGGCGAAGTTAGAGCCAGGGATAAAAAGTCCAACCTGGAGGTTAATACTGCCAGGGCGATCTGGGAGATCACAAATCAAATTGTGCAATTACCCGAAGCGCTAGATGCCACCGATAGCGATCGCGGTTTTAATGTGGTTGCTAATCAGGGGATGGTTTTCCTGGCAGAACAACGTCTTACTCTGGATGGTGCGGTGCGTGCCACCTCCGATCCCGATCAAGCCGTAATTACAGCCAATAGCGTTGAATGGCTAATCGAAGATAATACCGTCACGGCGGTGGGTAATGTTAATTATCGCCAAGCCGAAAATGATGTGAACGTATCGGGCGATCGCGCCGTTGCCAACCTCACCGATCAAACGGTGCGGGTTACCGACAGTATTACCCAGATTACGCCAGAGTAACTTTTTAGCTACTGACACGTCTAATCGATCTAGTTATGGCGATCGATCTGTTTAACAATTAACCCATGCCTAAATCAATTATCAAATCACCGCTGCTGATCAGCTTAATTATTGCGATCGGCGCGATCGGTTGCACTGTCCCTAATCCCGAAGGAGCAGCACCTGATCAGCCGCAATCAACTACACCAACCAATCAGCCCACCAGTGAACCAGTCAGTCAACCGCAAACATCTGGTCAAGCGGTTGAGCCACAGCCCACCCAACCGGCTCTGGGTGATTTCCCCCGTCAAAAGCTAGATCTAAGTGATGCGGTAGATCCAGATAGCGAATTTGGTCAATTTCGGGAAAGCTTTAAACAGGCGGTGCGCGATCGGGATGCCAACTTCATTGCGCCGCTGATTCCTGCGGATGGATTGCCGATCGGCTTTGGCATTCCCCAAACATTGGCCGATCTGGAGCTAGATAATCCCGATGCCTGGTTCTGGGAACTGCTGGATAAGGCGATCGTGCCTGGTTGTAGTCAAACCGCAGTGGACTATTATGCTCAAGTTGACGCTAATACTACTGGTTGGGTCTGTCCGAATATTGCCGATCGTTTTTATGCTGAGGTGCTACCCCCAGAGGAGAATATTGGCATTGAATACGAATTTACCAAGGTGATCGTCTATGGGAATGCGGTGAATGTGCATGAGCAAGCCGATCAAGATAGCCGGATCATTGCGATCCTGAGTAATGAAGTGGTGGAATTCGACCGCGATCGGTGGGAAGCAATTATGGCTGAGGTGGATTTTCAGGAATCACCAATCCTGAAGGAGTGGACTCCAGTGGTTCTTCCCAATGGTGAGTCTGGCTATGTTGATGAGTTCCAGTCTTACCAACCCCTAGACCCAAGAATAATTTTTGGCCAGGTTAATGGGGAGTGGCAAATTCTCCATATCCCCGCTGGTGATTAGGCTAATAAGCTAGGTATTGTGCCAACTTGATTTGAATGATTCGTGTGAATCACTTAGCCTCTAGAAGCCTTGGCAATATATCAATATATAAGACATATTTTAAGTATCTCTCTCGGTGGGATAAGCTTATTCTTGGATCTGATCGCAGATTTGATCTCAGCAGAATTAATTACGAGGACATCAACCCAATAGAGTTGATCCATGTAAAAAGGTAAACCTACTGAATCACTAAAACCGCAGGATTAGACTTAGTCTCATAGCCGCTAGGGCCTTGGATTTGTTGATTGATCTCCACATTCACAGGAAAAAGATCCACATCAGGGCGATTGGGCGAAATCACAATTTCCCGCACTGGTGGAAACTTGCCACCTAGTCGCACTGGCGTACTAGCTTGATTTGAAAGCAACCTACCATCATCAGATTTCAAAAACTCCGCGTCTCCAGGTTGAGCGGTAGGACTACTGCCCACATCACTAGTAGCTGAAGTATTTTGAGCCACAATCTGCACCGTTGATAGATCTTTTAGATCGTTTACATCACTGGCGATCGCAGTATTGGTGGTTCCAGCCGCCACAAAGCCCAAGGTTGCGATCGTTACCAAAGTCGAAGAAAATCTAATCATAATTATTCACCTAACCCTTAACCCATCTAGATTACAAAAGATAATACGTTTTGCGCCTGTACAGTTGCACATATAGGTGATTAGATTTGCCATACATAATACCTAAGCTACTTTAGGACAGCCGCTGTTTGATTCTCCATCCAGGGAATCTATTTATTATGTATACGCAGCCCCACCAAGGTTGGATTGCGGCTTTCAGTAGTGCTTCTCAGCGCTAAATTAAGTGTTTTCCGCATCAATATCCAAATCCAAAGTATCTAAACTAGTAGAGGATATATAAGGATATCTTGATGGTTAATGATCGTATTACTTGGTTCCCTAAGGCAAAGTAAGCGCTTTCGCATGGCTTGCAATCTCTGCAATGGTTTTAACCGAATTAATTAAGGCGTGATCGCAGTGGCAATTGTACTCTGGTGTGATTCTAAAAGTACCTCTACATATTTATTGTAAGCCCTTTACCTGAATCCTGAGAAGAAACGGAACCTATTGCTGTAATTCTGGCGGCAATACCTTATAGCCAGTGATGGTAATCGTTTTATCTATTTATCTATAGCAACCATAAGTAAAATTTAACGATCGCTGCTTGTTAGCCTAAGCAAAAGTTAAGAAAAACCGTTGATAGGATGTAGCGATTGTTACCAAATAGCCAGGATTTAGCTGCTGAAGCTATGGATTGATTTTGCTGAAATCCTCTCTGGTAGGGCTTTTTGCTGATTATGCTAATTGCCTTCAGGCTGGTTGGTCACAATTCAAGGCATCAGGTGTAAGATAGTGGCTGGGATGTTGAATTTAAATCTGTGTTAATAATTGGTTATCTGTGTGTTAGCTAATTGTCCCAAAACAACCAAGTGAGGAGCAAGGGTATGAAAAAATTTAACCTGTCATTAGCAGGTAGTGTTGGCTTAATAGCGATCGCCACCTCCGCAGGTGTCGCCAAGCCAGCCACCGCTGAGACCACAACTGTTTCCCAAACAGAAGAAGTGGCTCAGGTCGTTCAGCAGGTCAATAGTGATCTTTACTTTGAGTCCAACCCCGCATTTGTAAGCCAGGGTGTAACCTCGGTATCCCAGCTTTCCGACGTGCAACCAACCGACTGGGCGTTCACCGCTCTGCAATCCTTGGTTGAGCGCTACGGCTGTATTGCTGGTTATCCCGATCGTACCTACCGTGGCCAACGTGCCATGACCCGGTATGAATTTGCGGCTGGCCTAAATGCCTGTTTGGACAAAATCAACGAGATCATTGCCTCCGGCTTAGCCGATAAGGTTAGCAAAGAAGACCTGGCTGCCCTGCAACGTTTACAAGAAGAGTTTGCCGCAGAATTGGCCGCCTTGCGTGGTCGGGTTGATGCCCTCGAAGCAAAAACCGCTCAACTAGAAGCCCAGCAGTTTTCGACCACCACCAAGCTAGAAGGTGAAGCGATCCTCTCGCTCACTGGTGCCAGTGCCAGCAGCACTATCTATGGTTCTGATGTTACTGGCGGTAACCCTTTTAGTGCTTCGGTGATTGCCGATGATGGTGATACCAATGTCACCTTCAATGCCAGAGTTCGATTGAACTTCAACACCAGCTTTACCGGCGATGATTTGTTAATTACTCGCCTTGAAGCAGGAAATGGTGGCAGTGGTCCCAACTTCCTTGGTTCTGCGCCTCCAGGCGACACCGGCAACCTTGGTTTTGACACCTTTGGTCAGGACTTCGCTGGTGTGCAAAATAGCTTCAACCTGGCTAAATTGCGCTATGACTTCAATGTCTTCAGCGAAGATTTCCGCGTATCGATCGGCCCTGTGATGCACGTCTATGATCACATCGATGCCAACAGCTACGCCAACGATGAAGCGAGTGATTTTTCGAGCACCTTCTTTATTAACAACCCGTTGATGGTGTTGATCAATCCCCTAGAAGGTGGCGCTGGTGCAGCGATCGACTGGAATCCCAAGCAAGGCGCATTCAGCTTCCGTGCCCTGTACCTGGCAGCCAATGGCGCTGACCCAACCGATGGCGCTAACATTGCTGGTTTCCAAACCAACCGTGGTTTAACCGGTGACCCATACCAAGGTAGTGTCGAACTTGAGTATGCGCCGCCGAACGAAGATGGCGATCGTCCGTTTGCGATTCGCTTGCAATACACCGCAGGTTCAATTTCTAACTTGGATATTGATGCCGGTGGCGTAAACGTTGAATGGGCATTCTCTGAGCGCGTCGCCTTCTTCGGTCGCTATGGCTTTGGTAGCATCGACAGCCGCAATGGTGTGCCAGTCAGCTTGAACCCATCATTGTCTGGATTTGTGAACCCAGATACCACCGATGACAGCATCAGTCCTCAGACCTACATGGTTGGTTTAGCCTTCCCTGACTTGTTCCGAGAAGGCTCGATGGCAGCGATCGCCTATGGTTCACCATTCATTGATGACTCGGTGGGAGATTCGACCCAGAGCAATCTAGAAGCGTTCTATCGTTTCCCGATCTCTGACAACATCCACATCACCCCAGATGTGCAGGTGATCTTCAATCCGAATAACAACAGTGCCAATGACACCATTTTTGTGGGTACTTTGCGCACCACCTTTAGCTTCTAGGCTGTTAAATAATAACTACTCTAGCTAGCTAAAACGTTTTATTGTAAAAGCACTCCCCTTCTACAGGGGGGTGTTTTGTGTGGGAGGTTATTCATTGCTCATTGTTTTTAATTACTTAACTGATCGATCGCTTTGACTTAGTAAATGTAATCGATCGCCCTCTGGCTAGTGCTTAATATGCAAGTCTGGTTAAGTATCCTGGAGAAAAATCACTACGATCGCTGTTATTAAAGCATTGAGCCCCTGATCGGTCTAATTGTCCCAAAGTGTGATCTACATCTAATTGCAGCTCTCATGCTAGAAATGAACCATTAATTAGAATCGGTCAAGCTTTACTGACTTTTTCCTGTTTTTTGTAACTGTGAATTACAATTTAGAATATCAGGTGTAATATATTATTTGGGACGTTGACTTTGAATCTGTGTTAAGTAAAAAACAGTTAGTTAACTATTCCGACTAGTCAAGTGAGGAGTGAGTGTATGAAAAATTTTAACCTGTCTTTGGCAGGTAGCGTTGGCTTAATAGCGATCGCTACGTCTGCAAGTATGATTAAGCCAGCTACGGCTGAGACCACAACTGTTTCCCAAACAGAAGAAGTGGCTCAGATCGTTCAGCAGGTCAATAGTGATCTTTACTTTGATTCCAATCCCGACTTGGTGAGTCAGGGTGTGACCTCTGTATCCCAGCTTTCGGATGTGCAACCAACCGACTGGGCGTTCACCGCTCTGCAATCTTTGGTTGAGCGCTATGGTTGTATTGCTGGTTATGAAATCAGTGGTGCTGCCCCTAGCCGTACCGTACCTCGTCTCAAGCAAACCACCCGTGTCTATCGTGGTCAAAGAGCTTTAACTCGTTATGAGTTCGCCGCTGGGGTTAATGCTTGCTTGGATCGCATCAATGAAATTATCTCTGCTGGCTTAGCCGATAAGGTTAGCAAAGAAGACCTGGCTGCCCTGCAACGTTTACAAGAAGAGTTTGCCGCAGAATTGGCCGCCTTGCGTGGTCGGGTTGATGCCCTCGAAGCAAAAACCGCTCAACTAGAAGCCCAGCAGTTTTCGACCACCACCAAGCTAGAAGGTGAAGCGATCCTCTCGCTCACTGGTGCCAGTGCCAGCAGCACTATCTATGGTTCTGATGTTACTGGCGGTAACCCTTTTAGTGCTTCGGTGATTGCCGATGATGGTGATACCAATGTCACCTTCAATGCCAGAGTTCGATTGAACTTCAACACCAGCTTTACCGGCGATGATTTGTTAATTACTCGCCTTGAAGCAGGAAATGGTGGCAGTGGTCCCAACTTCCTTGGTTCTGCGCCTCCAGGCGACACCGGCAACCTTGGTTTTGACACCTTTGGTCAGGACTTCGCTGGTGTGCAAAATAGCTTCAACCTGGCTAAATTGCGCTATGACTTCAATGTCTTCAGCGAAGATTTCCGCGTATCGATCGGCCCTGTGATGCACGTCTATGATCACATCGATGCCAACAGCTACGCCAACGATGAAGCGAGTGATTTTTCGAGCACCTTCTTTATTAACAACCCGTTGATGGTGTTGATCAATCCCCTAGAAGGTGGCGCTGGTGCAGCGATCGACTGGAATCCCAAGCAAGGCGCATTCAGCTTCCGTGCCCTGTACCTGGCAGCCAATGGCGCTGACCCAACCGATGGCGCTAACATTGCTGGTTTCCAAACCAACCGTGGTTTAACCGGTGACCCATACCAAGGTAGTGTCGAACTTGAGTATGCGCCGCCGAACGAAGATGGCGATCGTCCGTTTGCGATTCGCTTGCAATACACCGCAGGTTCAATTTCTAACTTGGATATTGATGCCGGTGGCGTAAACGTTGAATGGGCATTCTCTGAGCGCGTCGCCTTCTTCGGTCGCTATGGCTTTGGTAGCATCGACAGCCGCAATGGTGTGCCAGTCAGCTTGAACCCATCATTGTCTGGATTTGTGAACCCAGATACCACCGATGACAGCATCAGTCCTCAGACCTACATGGTTGGTTTAGCCTTCCCTGACTTGTTCCGAGAAGGCTCGATGGCAGCGATCGCCTATGGTTCACCATTCATTGATGACTCGGTGGGAGATTCGACCCAGAGCAATCTAGAAGCGTTCTATCGTTTCCCGATCTCTGACAACATCCACATCACCCCAGATGTGCAGGTGATCTTCAATCCGAATAACAACAGTGCCAATGACACCATTTTTGTGGGTACTTTGCGCACCACCTTTAGCTTCTAAGTAATTAGTAATTAGTTAGTTAGTAGCTAGACAATCGATTAAATTTACTTTAATCAATATCAAAAGCACCCTCTAAATGATGGGGGTGCTTTTGATTTTAGGTTTAGTCATTCAGTCAACTTAACCTCAACTATATGAAAGCTTTGGTGGAATGATTACCAGTTTGCCGATTAATGTATTATGCTGGCCTGATCATGATCACTGAACTACCTGGGTTGAACGTGTAGGTTTAGAGTAGTGATGGTAATCAACAGCTATATGGAAACTATATGGAATTCTTTAAGTCATCCTAACTTAGCAGTTAGCAGAGCAAACCGATTGACTGTGACTCTTATAGGCTAAGTGTTTTAGGATAAATGCCATATGAGCCTTATAGATTATCAATGCTGTTGCTTTCTGTGTTTTGATTCGGATTCATGGCCATTCATTAACTAAAAATATTCTGTCGGTGTGTCTAGCTGCTAAGGACGCTATCAATCGCGGAGCCTGCAGCTTGGTTGCGATCGCTACTATTTTCTAACCTATGCCACCAGAAAGTTCTGCCTCGGTTCATATTCTTGGCGCAGGTCCGGCTGGACTTGCTGCTGCCTACACGCTCACCAAAAAGCAGCAAAAAGTTACCATCATTGAGCGCGATCGCCGGGTGGGAGGTCTGGCTAAAAGCATCAACTATCAGGGATTCATCCTTGATTATGGGCCGCATCGCTTTTTCACTAAACTAAAACCAGTTTTGGAGCTGTGGCATGAGGTGCTTGGCTCTGAGCAAGTGACGATCGATCGCCTCACCCGTATTTATTACCGTGAGAAATATTTCCGCTATCCAATTCGATCGCGTGAAGTAATGATCAGTCTGGGCATGGCTGAAACCCTGCGGATTCTCTGGTCTTACTTGCAAACCAAATTATTTCCAAATGATAATCCTCAAAACTTTGCTGAATGGGTCACAGCTAAATTTGGCCAACGGCTGTTTGAGATTTTTTTTGAGGGCTACACCGAAAAACTATGGGGAATCAAGTGTTCTGAAATTAGTACCGAGTGGGCATCTCAGCGAATTAGAGGGTTATCGCTCTCTGGGGCGATCCGCAAAGCCTTGCTAGGTAGTGGGGGTGGGGCTAAAAATATGATCGATCAGTTCCAGTTCCCCCGCCTCGGCTCTGGCCAACTTTACGATCGCATTGAAGCCAACCTGCGCGATCATGACCAAACGGTGATGTTGGGTGCAGAAGTAGTTAAACTCCACCACAATGGTGTAAAAGTAACCTACATTGTCACCCGCGATCGTGAATCTGGCATAGAGACAGAATATGAGTGCGATCGGATTATTTCCTCGATTCCGATCACCATTTTGCTCCAACAGATGGAGCCACCCCCACCGCCAAGGGTAATTGAGGCAGCCCGATCGCTAATTTTTCGGAATACAATTCTGGTCTATTTATTTATCGATCAACTTGACCTATTCCCAGACAATTGGCTTTATATTAATGATCCTGCGGTTTTGGTGGGTCGAGTCACGAATTTTGCTAATTGGTCACCCGAAATGCTGCCAACCAATGCAAACCAAACGCCGATTTGTTGCGAATATTGGTGTAATTTCAATGATCCGATCTGGCAGGAGTCTGAGGCCAGCCTCATCGATCGCGCCACTCAGGAATTACGGCAGATCAAATTAATTCAAAACGACCAATTAAATAACCAATTAAATAACCAAGTAACAGATGGATTTGTGATGCGATTGCCCCGCACTTATCCGGTTTATACGGGTAATTACAAAGAAGCGCTGGCAACTATTCAGAACTACTTAGATCGCTTTGCTAATCTGCAATTGATTGGCCGATATGGTGCATTTAAATATAACAATCAAGACCATAGTTTGTTGATGGGGATTCTAGCGGCAGAGAATGTAATTAACCCCAATAAACATAACTTATGGTCTGTTAATTCTGATAGTGAATATCAAGAAGCAGCAAACGAGACTTAGACGAATTCAAAGTGTATAAATCTCTCTATACATATATCAATAACTGCATCAAGTACCTGAATCAGGTTAATAGTATTTATATAATCCTATGTTTAGGGTTGATTTTTACTAATCATGCCTTTCAGAGCCAACATAATCTGCTCAGCACTGGTGATTATGGTGAATATGTTAATAATGTCTATCGGGTGCTAAAGGGTGATCTGCCCTATCGGGATTTTTGGCTGCTTTTTCCGCCTGGCGAAGTCTATTTACCAGCCTTCTTTGTGAAATTGTTTGGCGATCGGCTGGATATTATTCCGTTTTTTTTTGCTGCTGTTAAAATTTTGGCTAGTCTATTGGGATTCCAACTGGCTCGGAAACTGGGCAATAACATCACTGCGATCATTACGGCAGTTTTAATTTATACCAATATTATTACCTTAATTAATATTTATATAATTCCGCTCTTGATTGCTTGTTTATTGATTTTTGAGCACTTTGATGCGAAGATCGATGATTCTCGAGTAATAGAGCAATTAGCTACGCCCAAAAAACAGAGCCTATCTATTGCCTTAGCAATCGCTGGTTGTTTCATTGCCCTAGCTTTTTCGATTAGATTTGAACTAGCCAGTGTTTTTTTTGTGGCTGTAGTTATTACGCTTCTGGCCGATCGCTACTTACTTAAAAATTATGCTCGAAATTATGCTCGTGCTGATTTAGCAACAACTAGTGAGCCGGATCATCGACATTACCAATGTTTAAATAGTGGCTTACCAGATTTCAAAAATATTGCTCCTCAGAATATTGCTCCCCAGAATATTAAACAAGCTGGAAAATCGCCGCAGTTATTGCAAATAGAGCAATCAGAGCTGTTAAATGAATGTAACCGATCGCAGCGACTAGAGCGATCGCACTCATGTTTAAGCGATATATTGGCTCTAAGTAGCGGGTTTGGTTTGACCCTGGCGATTATGGCGATCGCTTGCTTTTCATTTTTTAAAGCAATGCTTCCGGCTATATTCATTGATGCAATCCAACATGGTACATCCTTGAATCTGCCCTACTTTTATAATGTCGTGGCAGTGAAACCGCCGATAGATATAAATCTTGCCAGCGGTATAGCATATCTAAATTGGATTGTGCCTAAGCTTACGCTATACAGCTTTCCATTTTTGGTGGCGATCTCTGTTGCTTTCGTGTTGTACCAGAATTATTTAACCCGAACTGCGGTTAACAAAGTTTTACTATTAATTGGCTGGATTTGCTTGAGTTTTCCCCGTTGCCTGGGGCGCAGTGATTTTGGTTATCTAACCTATGTGCTATTTCCGCTACTGGTTCTGGCTCCGTTCCTAGTTATGGTGATATGGCAAAAGTGGCGATCGCTTCCGTATATTTATATCCCTGATGTTGATCAGACTAGATGCCAGACAAAAAATGCGCAAGATTTAGATTCACCAAGGCGACACCAAGCTAGATTGGCTTTTTGGTATCAAAGGATGCTGTTAGTGATTGGCTTGCCGCTAGCGATCTTGCTGGTCTATAATCTGCCGCGATTGCTGATTTCAACTAATCGGCAGGTGACCCAGATCTCGGCTCCTGCAGGACAGTTTATGCTCCGGCAAGGTGAAGCTGAGTTTGTGCAGCGGGTAATCCAGGAAATCGAAACCTATACCCAACCGGGTGAGCCAATTTTTGTGATTCCTTTTACGTTCCCTTTCTATGGGCTTTCGCAACGCTCTAATCCCACCTATTACGATTCCCTGATTGATTTATATGCTCGCCCCACTGCCCAAAAACAAGAACGGATCTGTAGTGAATTAGCTGCTGCCAAACCTAAGCTAATTGTGCATGACGCGGTGGAGAAACTTAGTTTTGGCGATCGCCATACCCACTTGCTCGCAGATGTGTTGCCGATTTTAGATCAATGTATTCAAGCTAATTACACCAAGTTGCATACCTATGGCAGCCTGGCGACTTATGTACGACGGCAATAAAAAAACTCAAATAATTTGAGTTCGATCGAGCCTTGGAATTGTTAATTTGTCATTACTGGCGATCGCCTGAAAACCCGATTGCGGCTGTAGCGATCGTTGTTTTTTATTGAATTAACATTGAATCAATATTGAACCAATATTGAACTGGTATTGAACGGTTATTCAAAGAGTTTTTACCAAGTAACTCTATGGCAAAATGCTAGCTCAGTTAACTGTCTTTCTGCAATTGGGCTTGTAGTTCCTCAAACTTAGCGATCACCTTAGCTATGCTTTGTGCCTCGGTTTCTTGATCGGTTCTACATTCCACCTCCGGATCGATCGGCGCTTCGTAAGGGTCATCAATGCCAGTAAAATTCTTAATCTCACCGGCTCTGGCTCGTTTATATAAGCCCTTCACATCCCTGGCTTCGCACACTGACAAAGGTGAATTAACAAAAACCTCAATAAAGTTACCGATCGTTTCTTTAATATGTTGGCGGATTTCATTGTAGGGAGAGATCGCTGACACAATTACCACCACGCCATTACGAGTGAGTAAATTAGCCACGAAACCAATTCGGCGAATATTTTCATCTCGATCTTCGCGGCTGAATCCCAACCCTTTGGTCAGGTTTTCGCGCACAATATCTCCATCGAGGACTTCGACTTTATATTGCCGATCGCGCAGTTCTTTAGCTACCTGGGAACCGATCGTAGTTTTGCCAGCCCCACTTAGCCCTGTGAACCAAATTGTTGTGCCGAATTTTTCCATTTAATCTCAATTATTAGTTTGACTGGATCATGATTGATTATGCTAGGTGTTTAGCTCGTAAAACTAACCGGAACTAAAACGCTAGCGAAAATAATAATACCTTTTTGGAAGTTTGAGATAACAACAATTGCCGTGTAAGCATAACGCTTAAGATCTATGGCTCACAAATCAGCCCAAAAGATGGTTGAAGCCATACTTGATTAACTAGATGTATGCCTAAAGTGGTAGAGTTTGGCGCTATATTTTGCTGTTTTAGGATCAAAGGTGGTGCAATTATACGCTATACTTTTTTTCAGTGTGAGGAGCGAACCGAAGCTGAGAGCCGAAACGAAACACGGAAAGTTATCGGCTCTCTCTTTGCGTTATAAGTTAGAACAATATGCCTAAAAAAGCCGTTGGGCTAGGCAAGCGATAACTTTTTATGATCTTGTTTTATGATCTTGGATTCTGACTAAAGAATTTGTCTGTGCATTTGGAAATACATCTAGCGTAGATGCTGAGTGTAGATGCTGATAGGTTGGCTAGTAAGTTACTTTAATCTGCCATTCTTTGAATATTTAACAACCCGAAAACATATTGCCATGTTGCTTAAATTATTGGTTAAACTTAACTAGCAACATCAATTCTTTGTTTATATATTTAAATAATATTAAGGGTGAAATTGCGACGATCGCCAGCAATTACAAGCACAGGAGAGCTGTATCAACCGGCCAGGTTATATTACGGCATTGCCGATCGCTCCACCCTATGCCAGGCTTTTGCAAATTTGGATTGTATGCATAGCATTGACCAGAGCGATCGCTCGACTGGTTGGGAATGGCGCTATGGCCAGGAAACCCAGTCGCTCAAATTCAAAAAAAGTGCCCGTAAGCTAGCGGCCAGCGATCGCCCTATTGTGTTAGGAAATTTTGGGTTAGTTGATGCCAATAGCTCAGGTCATGGTGATTCAATCCAGGGCTATTTTGATTTAGATTCGTTTGATCGGGTGGTCAAGGCGATCGCCTTTTTCGATGCCCATATCAGCCGCCAGACTGCCCATGCCACTGGGCTCAGGATTGTTAATCGTTGTTTTGCCGCAGCAGAGCTACCCGAACCGGAATCTAAGCCGAACTATGACCAGTTCTTTAGCCGGGATGATATTAGTCCACCCAAGGCCAATGAAGTGCTATCCACGATCGAGAGTATCAAATCTGAGTATGGCGATACCTCAAAACAGCGGGAGCTAGTCTCCAACTACATCACCTCACTGGAACAGCAAACGATCCCGGAGATTGAGGAACTGCCGATCAATTTTTATGAGGATGGCGAAATTTTTTCGACTGAGTTTGCGTTGAAGATGCGCCAAAAAACGGCCTATGAGCGGTGGTTGGGTAATTATAGCTTCAATCCGATCGAGGCAATTTTCCGCAAGCGCTTTTTGTAAGTAACCTGGTTGCGTTTTGCTTGAGTTTTGGTTGACTTAAAGTATGGCGATCGCCAATATTAGGTCGTTAGACGCAACTGCTGGCAAATAGTGAGATGCGCTACCCAAACAGCTAAACTAATCCTGGCAAGTTAAATCAATTGAGTGATCAAATTAATTTATGGATGTAGCAAAAGGCGATCGCAAAACCTACTTAGTCACGGGTGGAGCTGGGTTTATTGGCGCTAACTTTGTGCTGAAGGCGCGACAACAAAATTGGGTCGAGCGAATTATTAATCTAGATAAACTCACCTATGCTGGCAACCTGCAAACCCTGGCTAGCCTGGTTGATGATCCGGGTTATGTATTTGTGCGTGGTGATATTGGCAATCAAGAATTAGTTAGCTACCTGTTGCAGCAGTATCAACCCGATGCGATCGTCAACTTTGCGGCGGAGAGCCATGTCGATCGCTCGATCGTCAATCCTGGCCAATTTATTCACACTAATGTGGTGGGCACATTTGACCTGCTCGAAGCAACACGTAAATATTGGCAGGGTTTAGCTAATCCTGAGCAGTTTCGCTTTTTGCATGTGTCCACCGATGAGGTCTATGGATCACTCGATCGCACCGATCCCGCTTTTTCCGAGACTACCGCCTATGCTCCCAACAGCCCCTATGCGGCTTCCAAGGCGGCGGCCGATCATCTGGTGCGAGCCTATCACCACACCTATGGCCTGCCCACGCTCACCACCAATTGCTCAAATAATTATGGGCCGTTCCAATTCCCCGAAAAACTAATTCCATTGATGATTCTCAATGCCCTCGAAGGCAAGCCCCTGCCTGTTTATGGTGATGGCCAGAATATCCGCGATTGGTTGTATGTGGAAGATCATTGCGATGCGATCTACACGGTTTTAAATAATGCTGCGATCGGTACTACTTATAATATTGGCGGTGAAAGCGAAGAGGCCAATATAGACGTGGTCACCCTGATTTGTAATCTTCTCGACGAAATTAAGCCTCAACCAGGATTAGAAAGAAAAAGCCTGATTACCTTCGTCACCGATCGCCCTGGCCACGATCGCCGCTATGCGATCGATTGTCGCAAACTCAAACAAGATCTGGGCTGGCAACCGCAGGAAAGCTTTAAGTCGGGCCTACGCAAAACGATCGAATGGTATTTGGCCAATGGCTTCTGGATCGAACAGGTGCGATCGGGAGCATACCAGGATTGGCTCCAGCAAAACTATGGGCAGCGCTAATTACAATCAGGTTTCAACAATATAATTTGTTGAGTGACTTTTGCGGATTCTGCCAGCCTATGCGCCACTCTTAAATAAAATCAATGAAGCTGAAATCAAAAATTTACTCTTTTGTAAAAATACAGACAAAAATACAGACTTTGAATTTTTTGTAATCAGCTTATTTTAATTTTTGCTTAATCTTTGTCTAGATATCTTGCTGCTTGGGAGGAAACCCACTTTTTCCCACTGACGCTTGCCAACCAATATATCTAAACTGATTTACTAAAGCAGGATTTATGTGATCGAGACATTGTTCTCTGGAAATACAGACTTATGGTTCCGTCAAACAGCAAATATATGGAAGCAGACGATCGAGCTAAAAATCAGCCGATCGCCCTTACCAGTGGTTTTCCACCGGCTGCAAGCAAATCAAAAAGTCAGAATACCAAGAGTCGTAAGGGGGGGAATGGCTTGACGTTTTCTAATTGGTCGATTGGCAAAAAGGTGGCCACTGGCTTTATTGTAGCGATCGGCATTTCTACCTTAGGTGCGGTTGTGGGTCTGGTAATTGGCAACTCCCATTTAAAAAGTACCAGGGAAGCTCGGCAAGATATCATGGAAGAATTGCATGTTATTCATGGCGTTGAATCTTCGCTGCTGAGACTGGAAGTTTCCTCGGCTCGTCTGGGGGCCAGGGAATTTGACCCAGAACTATTTAGGGTAGATGTTTCTGGATTTTATGAAAATCTAGATGGGCTGGAAAAGCATATCCAACTTATGCAGCAAATAAGCCAGGAATCACTGGTAGAGGAGAGCGAAGAGAAAACAGAATTAATTGAAGAGTTAACAGATATTTATGACCAAACCCTGGTAGGCCACTTTAGCAAGATCGAGGCAGTGCTCAATCAGTTTGATGCGGTGAACCTGCAAGCAGAAGATATAGAGGGAATCACCGCATTAATTGGTTTATTATCCCAAGATAACCATGCTAATGATGTTCGCAACTTTGTCAAAACTATAAGAGAATTAGAGCATGTACTTGAACAGGAAGAGGAAGAAGTTGAGGATTCAACTGCTCAGGTCATAAAATTGCGTAACAGCATTATTGCCATCTCGCTGATCATTTCTGCGCTGCTTGCCAGTGCAATCGCCTACTGGATGTCAAGAGCGATCGCTAATCCGCTGGCCGAGACTACTGCGATCGCCGAAAGAGTTACTAATGAAGAAGATTTCACGCTCCAGGCTCCAGTGACCACTGGCGATGAAGTTGGTGTGCTAACTGCCTCACTCAATAAACTAATCAATCGGGTCAGGAAGTTATTAACCGAGCGCAAGGCCGCAGAAGCCAGATTGGTGCAAACCGAGAAAATGTCTAGTTTGGGGCAATTGGTAGCTGGGATCGCCCACGAAATCAATAACCCAGTTAATTTTATTCATGGCAATCTTTCCCACGTACGTGGCTATAGCCAGGATTTGCTAGGGTTGGTTGAACTTTACCAAAAACATTATCCTAACCCCACCCCTGAGATCGAAGCAGAGATCGAGGCGATCGAGCTGGACTTCATGAAAGAAGACTTCTCTAAAATGCTGGAATCAATGAATACTGGTTCGGTCAGAATCCGCGATATTGTGAAATCACTGCGTACCTTCTCGCGTCTGGATGAAGCTGATGTGAAGGAAGTCGATCTCCATGAAGGCCTCAATAGCACCCTGGTAATTCTGCACAATCGCTTGAAAGTGAAATCAGAGCATCCGGCGATTCAGGTAACCAAGGAATATGGCAACCTGCCCAAGGTAGAATGCTATGCCGGACAGATGAATCAGGTGTTTATGAATATTCTCTCTAATGCGATCGATGCGATCGACGAGCAGAATAGCAGGCGAACCTATAACCAGGTAAAGGAAAATCCCAGCCAGATTAAGATTTCAACCACGGTTATAGAGGGTAAATACGTTGAGATCCGAATTGCCGACAATGGCCCTGGTATGAGTCTGGATGTGGTTGACAAGCTGTTCGATCCATTCTTTACCACCAAGCCAGTTGGTCAGGGCACTGGGCTGGGGATGGCGATCTCCCATCAAATTGTGACTGAAACCCACAATGGGATTCTAACCTGCAGTTCTGACATACATGGTGGTGGCGCTGAGTTTACAATTATAATTCCGATCAAACAGGCAACCGCAAAAAAGTAACTGAGTGAAGGCGATCGCCAGGATTTTCTTTTAGCTGGTAGCGCAGTTGGTAATATTAAGCATTACCAATTACCTAGCATTTAAGAACCTATTTCACTATGCTCCAACCAGATTCCAATTCAAGTTTGCTAATTCCTGATCTCAGTGCGGCTGCGTTTGTGGCTGCTGATGCGATCGTGGTGGGGGATGTAATGCTGGCGGAGCAAACCAGTATTTGGTATGGCGCAGTGGTGCGGGCTGATGTTAATGCAATTCATGTGGGTCGGTGTAGCAATATTCAAGATGGTGCGATCTTGCATGGTGATCCTGGCCCCGCCCTCGAAATTGATGATTATGTGACGATCGGCCACCGCGCTACGATTCATGGCCTGGCGATCGGTCGCGGTAGCCTGATTGGCATCGGCGCAATTATTTTGGAAGGGGTGAAAGTGGGCGTGGGTAGCATTGTGGGCGCTGGCGCAGTGGTAACTAAAAATGTGCCCGATGGTGTGGTGGTGGCTGGGATTCCGGCGAAGGTACGGCGCGAGCTGAGCGAACCTGAGATCGCAGATTTAATTACCCATGCTGAAAAATATTATAAGTTGGCACAAGTTCATGCGGGAACTGGTACTGATAAAGGCTTTTATTGATTTGAGTTGATTTGCACTAATTTTTACTAATTTTTACTAATTTGTATTTAGCTTGTATTTAGCTAAAGCGATCGCCCCAAATTAAACTTACTTTTGCTTGCCTGACAAGATATCAGCGATATCACCCAAACGGACTACCCGCCTGGGCGATGCTCTAGACCTTAATTGGGATTAATCTATTAATCAAGCACACTTACATCTCTCCACACATACCTGGGTGACCGGCAGCAATGTTGTCGGTTTTTTATTGGGAATTTTTTGTTTAAACTCCAGTAAGTAAGCAAAATGGCAGAGTCGAAGTGATCGCCCTGCCAGATTAAATAATTAAATAATTAAATATTAGATGGAATTGTATTGCATCAAAATCAAGCAAAAAGTCTTGACTAAGAACCAATCACTTAAATAGATCGCTCTATATCGCTCTATTTTTTCACACTCACGAACGTAAGCATGAAAGCTGCCGCCTTTTGCATCTTGGTCGCACTCTTGCAGCAATTGGTAATTACGCCCACCTTGTCGCCATTGGGAGTCAAAATATTGCCTTCCTTGTCCATCTTGCCGATTTCTTGACCAGCCATATTGATCATTTTGCCAGTATTCTCGATCGTGAACAGTAAGTCACCATTGCGATCGAGCAGCTTACCATTTTTTTCTAGCTTAAATAAAACATTGCCCTCAAGATCGGCATATTCACCATTGCGCTTTACTTTACCCACCAGACTTTGGCCAGGCCCATAAAGGGTGCCGTCATCTTTTATGGTGATGTAGCGATCGTCACCCTGAATGCTGATGTTCATGTCTGCGGCCCAGGCTACAGGCAAGAAGGATAGAAAGCCAATCAGTAGTGATAGGGCAAAAGCAATAATTCTCACGTTAGCTCCTTAGATTTGTGTTTTGAGGTTTTTTATTTTGATGGCGGTTAGCCGCAGCTTGGTTAATTGCAGTTAATTGCTATTAATCGCTTAATTGCATCCTAAGCACCTGAACTAATCACCCAGGTCTAGATAAGGTTATTAAATCTCAAAACCTCTTAATTATTTTGCCTGTCTGATTCTAAACAACCAAACCAATAGCCATAAATGATTATGCAAGTATTTTTAACCATTTATGCTCTTGACCGATCGAACTATAGGCATAGCGCATAGCACCAGGCAATGCATAAGTAATACCAAGTAATACCAAGTAATATTCTGCCCAATCGATCGAGTTGAAATTGATCCAGTTGCAAGGCAATTACGTTAGATAGTACCCAATCTGTGCCCTAATATTTAAGCATGTTTAACTATGGGGCTCAATTGCCCTTGCCCAAATTAAGCTGGATTTAAGGTGGGTATGCTATTGCTAAGATGCTGGTCTTGTGAGCAGATTAAAATATGCTCTGGCCAAAGAATATTTAAACTAAATAGCCATTTCAAGCCCAATACAGAACTATGCCGCGATCCCAAAGCCGACTAAGCACCAAAATCCTCAAAAAGAGCAAGCTATTTATTTTGGCAGCGATCGTGTTTGCGATTATGCCCATTGCCTTTAATAACATTGATAGCAATGGCGATCGCCTGTTTTTAACCCATGCTAATCCTGCCAAATCAGCCAGTCTGATCACGAGTACAGTTGCTGCAAATCCAGGGCAAAACCTCTCCCCATCTCGCCTTAGCGGTCATGATAATAATGCCCCTAATTCTGCTAAGCGTCTGATTGACCTTGGTAATAATGCGATCGCCGCTGAAATTGCTCCCTCGCTTGAGCGATCACAGGGCGCGATTGACCCACGCTTAGAACGGGCATTTGAATATCGCCAGACGATCGTAGGGCTGATGTTAGCGGAGGCCAACCAACGGCGGTTTGATCCCTGTGGTGAAGGGACATCGTGCTATGGAATTATTAAACAATATGCGGAGAAAATCGACTCTACCGATCGCTTCATTGCCGAGCTGAATCCCACCTATTCCCCCTGGCGGGATGGTTTGGATGGGATGGTTGACCCCAGGGTCGATCGTAACGGCACCCTGACCACCTACGCAGACAATATCGAGCGGCAGTTACTATATGAATTTCTGGTGGCGCAACGCTTGGCGCAGTCTGTGGCTCAAAGTGAACAACTAGAAGCGATCCTAACCATGGGTGGCCCTGGTTCTGGTAAAAGCACGGTACTGCGGCAGCTCGATCTATGCCAGGCGGGCACGATCATTAATGCCGATGATTTCAAGGCTGATTTTGCCGAATACCAGGCAGGTTTGGCAGCGAAAGATCGCCTCACTGCCAGTCGTGTCCATGAGGAATCATCTTTGTTGGCCAGACGTACCCGCAATGAGTCGATCCAAACTCAGCGGAGTTTTTGCTGGGATGGCACTCTTTCTGATCGTGAAGAGGCGCTGAAGTTAATTAGTATCCTGCAATCGCGGGGCTACCATGTGACCGTGATTGGGGCAATGTTGCCTGCCCAAATTGGTGTGGAACGGGTGATCAACCGGGGGGAACGCACTGGTCGGTTTATCCCGCTAGAGGTGGTAACAGATTCCTATGAAAAAATCGCGCAACATGCCGAACAGGTCGTGATCGCTGCCGATCGCGGTTATCTCTATGACACTAACGTGGAGTTTGGCAAGGAACCGCCCCTGGTGGCCAGGTATGAAAAGGGGGAGCCCCAATTTCGGAATGCTGACTTCCTGGCGCGATTGAAAGCAGGCCAGCTTTAGTTAATGTTTAATTGAAGGTTAGTTAATAAACTCACCAATCCGCCGCGCCGACTCCTGCAACACCGATGGCGGATGCACCAGGGCAAAACGCACATAACCTTCGCCACTTTTGCCAAACCCTTTACCAGGTGAGAGGGCAACCCCAGTGGCCTGAACTAAATCCTGGCAGAATTTAACTGAGTCAGATGCAAACCGCTCTGGCAATCGCGCCCAGATATACATCGTTGCGCTTGGGGTTGGTACTTTCCAGCCAATTTCCGCCAAAGCCTTGACCATTGCATCGCGGCGATCCTGAAAAGTTTGCACCATCCGATCGATCGGCTCTTGACTTCCTGCTAAAGCAACGATCGCGCCCCGCAAAATGCCCCGATATTGATTAAAATCAACTGCCGCCTTCACCTGCCGCAATGCCTTGATTAAAGCCTGATTACCGATCGCAAAGCCAACCCGAAAGCCGCCCATATTATAGGACTTGGACATGGTGAAAAATTCGATCGCCACTTGCCGCTGCCGATCGGCTTGCAAAATCGAAGGCGGTTGACTGCGATCAAACACCAGATCTACATAGGGAAAATCATGCACCAGCGCAAGGTTATACTGCTGGCAAAATTCCACGGCCTCAGTGAAAAAGTCTAAGTTAGCGATCGCGGCGGTGGGATTGTGGGGATAGCTCAACACCATCATTTTGGCCGATTGTAATACAGGCGTAGGGATATCACTAAACACAGGCAAAAAATTATGCTCCGCCAGCAGCGGCATCCCATACATTTGACCACTGGCTAAATAAACACCGCCATAGTGAGAGGGGTAGCCAGGATCTTGCAACAGGGCAAAATCACCGGGGTTGAGCAATGCTAAGGGCAAATGGGCAGTGCCTTCTTGGGAGCCAATTAGCGCCAGAACTTCCGTATCTGGGTCAACCGTAATCCCAAACTTTTGGGCATACCAATTTGCTGCCGCCACCCGAAAATCTCTAGTGCTTTGGAACAATGCATAGCCGTGGGTGGTGGGGTCTTGGAGTGCCTGGGCGATCGCTTCCAGAATATACCCTTCCGTCGGCAGGTCAGAGGAACCCAAAGACAGATCGATTAAGTGCTGGTCTGCTGCGATCGCGGCTGCCTTGGCCACATCCATGTCGGCAAATACATTGGCACTCAGAGATTTAAGGCGATCGGCAAACTGCATAATACTTAGGGGATCAAAACACTAAAATACTTATGAATCAAAGAAATCAAATGGCTTGAAGGGACTTAAATGGATCGGTAATGGATCGGCATTACAAATGACCTGGATGACCTGAGTTATGAATCAATACAGTGGCAACATCTACTAAATTGCTTAACTCCCAACTACCTGGCTTTCAAGTTAATATATCTTCATTAGCCATAAACAAAATCGCTAATAAATCGCACAGCCATATATATTTGTCTATAATTGGCTACATAAACCAACCCCAATCCGATCGTAGTAAAATTATAAGTCTAGACTCTGTTAAATCCGCTTAAGTTAGATTTCAATTAGACGCGATCGGGAAAGTAGAAAATATGCTTTGTAAAAAGAAACTAGCTAAGGTAATCAGAGCCCACCGCGATTTCCACCTGTTCTCTGGCCTATTCCTGGATAAGGGAGTGCGTAAACTGGGTGTTCACAAGTGTTTACTGACTAAGCCTTTGTATAAGTTTGTAAAGGTAGCCGGATATACCAATGTTGCTCTTGCTAGTATAGCTTTGGTTGTAGTTGATGATTAAGCTGATTAGCATAGATCTGCCCATGCAGATGGCTCAAAGATAATTAGCTGGTTGCGGATTGGTGATATCTTTGCCTAAATTCATCTGGCTAATCGCTCCAAACCTGGGTTGGTTGTCTAGAACAATCAAACCCATGACTCACATAACATCTGGATTTACTTGCAGATTAATCAGCTCATCGCCCAAATATTGCCCAAATATTGCCCAAATATTGCATAGTATAGATAAACAAAGAGGTTCTGGATATGATCGTTCTTACTGAAGCCGCAGTTAGCCGGGTTAGAAGCCTGCAAAATCAAAAAAGTACCACAGCGCCATTGAGGTTAGGGATCAAAAAGGGGGGGTGTTCTGGCCTGTCCTATGTGATGGAATTTGCCGATCAGCTACAAGCCACCGATCATGAGTATGAATGTAGTGGCGTGAATATTGTGATTGGTGAAGAAGATTTAGGCCAGCTTAAGGGGCTAGAGCTTGACTACACCGAAGATCTGATGGGGGGTGGGTTTAGATTCCGCAATCCCAATGCTAGTAAGTCCTGTAGCTGTGGTACTTCGTTCGCAACCCCCAAAGAAGTGGGCGAGCCAGTTAGCTGTAGCTAGTTATTTAAATTTAAGTGCCATTAAGTGAATTACACGATCAAACGTTGGTTTAAGCGTGGCTTCAAGTTTTTAAAATATGTGCTGGTTAGCCTGCTGCTAGTCAGCATTCTTTTTGCTTGTAGTAATGTTGGTAATCAGCCCAATGCCCCTGATCCCACTGGCACGAATGCAGCGAACCGGATCACGATCGGCACGATCGGTGAATTGCGTACCCTCGATCCCGCCGATGCCTTTGAGTTACTCTCCGGCAATATATTATTTAATACGCTCGATCGGCTCTATACCTATGCCCCCGGTACAACCGAAATTGTGCCCCAATTGGCAACTGCCCTACCTGAGATTAGCGCCGATGGTTTAACCTATCGGATCCCAATTCGGGAGGGGGTTAAATTCCATGATGGGACTGATTTTGATGCGACGGCGATGGCGTTTTCGTTGCAACGGTTTATCGATCTAGATGGTTCTCCTTCTTTCCTGCTCGATGATGTGGAATCGGTGGAGGCTACCTCAGTCACAGAACTGGTAATCAAACTCAAACAGCCGCTGCAATTTTTCCCCAAGCTGCTTGCCTTTACGGGAGCGGGGGCGATCTCCCCGACGGCCTATGCTGAAAGTACAGAATTTCAGCCGAATAACCTGGTCGGCACTGGCCCATATCAGCTCATTGAATATAAAGAAGGCAATGTATTGCGCCTGGATGCGTTCGCGGATTATTGGGGCGAAAAGCCTGCCAACGCTGGGATCGACATGCAGTTTATTTCCTCCAATGGCAATCTGCTCAATGCCTTTAAAACCGGGGCGGTGGATGTGGCATTTCAAACCCTCAGCCCCACCCAGATCAAGAATATTGAAGATAACGCTGCTGCCGAAGGTTGGACAGTGACATCGGGCCAGGGGGCAACGCTTTTATTTATGGTGGTAAATGTGAAGCAGCCACCCTTGGATGATGTGCGAGTGCGACAGGCGATCGCGGCGGCGATCGATCGGCCTTTGCTGCAAAAACGGGTATTCCTGAATCAACGCACGCCGGTTTATAGCATGGTGCCGATCACATTCAATGCCTATAAGCCTACTTTTCAAGAACGATATGGCGATGGCAATGGTGAACTGGCGCGGCAATTACTAGCAGAGGCTGGCTATTCTGACCAAAATCCTTTGCTATTGAATTTGTGGTATCCCCCCCAATATGCCGGTAGTGGCGATCTGGTGGTTAGTACGCTCAAGGCAGTGATCGAGCGTAATTTGGGCAATATCATCAAGGTGAAATTAGATAAAGTGCCGAAAACCACCGCCTATGCTTTCATTGAAGAGGGCGCATATCCCACCTTTTTGCTGGATTGGATTCCTGACTTTTTTGACCCTGACAACTTCATCTCGCCTTTTCTCCGCTGTAATGAGGCCGACGAAAATGGTTGCATTGATGGCAGCACCAAATATTGGGGTTCTTTTTACAACAATGAAGAGATGAACAAATTGATCGCCCAGCAGCGAATCGAGCAAGACCCGATCGAGCGAAACCAGATGTTAGGAAGAATTCAAGAAATCCTGGCGCGGGATGTGCCGTTTATTCCGCTGTGGCAAAACAAAGAATATGCATTTGCTGGGAAAGGCATAAAGGGCGTAACGATCGAGCCAACCCAACAATTACCCTATTGGTCGATTAGTAAGTGATATCGAGTCAGTTACTAACCAATTTAATTGCGATCGCTTTGCCCCTGAGTTGTGCTGAGGGACATATTAAGTTACAAAATATTTAAGTTACAAAATATTAAGGATTAGCGGTAAACTGCACCATAGATATTTTCACGGGATCGCTTATCAGCATCTAATCTTGCCGAATCCTCACGATCGGGTAATTGCATTTCAATTATTCTGTTAAGTAATCAAGCTAATCAAGCAACTCAGAATTGTTCTTATACCAAGTGGGCATCTAGTCTGAACCAATGGAAGCAAGTATTATTATCCCCACCTACAATGGCGGCGAGTTGCTGCGTAAAACCCTTCAAGCGATTTATGCACAGCAGACCAACAAAGCATATGAGGTAGTGATCATTGATTCGGGTTCCCGGCCAGATACGATCGCCATCATCAATGAATTTCCGGTCAAGCTGTTGGAAATCCCCAATAGCACTTTTAATCATGGCCTCACCCGTGATCAGGCCGCCGCTGCTGCCTCTGGCAAGGTGTTGATTTTTATTAATCAAGATGCCGAACCAGGCGATCGAAACTGGCTTGAGCAAATGGTGGAGCCCTTTAACCAGGATGAGAATTTGCTGGCGGTGCAGGGTGGCATCCGTGAGCGCCTTGATATGCATCGTTTTTTCTGGGATTCCTGCGGCGAGACGTTTTATTTTACTTCCGAGTCTAAAAACTGGATTAGCCGTTTTCACAACATGGGCTTTTCGACCGTGAATGCAGCGATCCGCCGATCGGCCTGGCAGCAGCACCCCTTTGGCAAGATGTCGATCTTTGAGGACAAAGGATTTCAGCGCCAGGTACACCACCAGGGTAATGAAATTGTCTATGGTGAAGGCTGGGTCTATCACACCCACGACTACACCTACAAGCAACTTAAAAAACGCTGCCAGGATGAGGGCTATGGCTGGCGGTTGGTGGGCGAGAGCTATCCACTGATTGATTGTATCCGTGATGCATTGGTGCTGAAAAATTATACTAAGTTGCTACGGGGTATCCGCGATCGCAAGGTAACCAAATGGTCAGAAATTGCCTTCCCCTTTATGCGACCATTCTGGGTATATAAGGGCAATCATTTCAATCGGGGCTTGTTGTAGTCATCTCAAATACTTAATAATCCCAGCAAAACAGGTTAGCCTAGAGATAAAGGTTAAATATCGAGCTTAGATTAGGCATATTTCTAACTAAACTGGCAGTTGGTGAAGTCGGTAAATGAGAGGAGCACATGCACATTAGCTGGGAAAAGAGCGTTTATGGTGGCAAGGTGCCGGTTGAATGCGTGATTTGTGGCCAAAGAGCAACGCCGATTCGGGCTAAGAATAATCAGTTTTTGTTTGCGGCCTTGCATAACGATCGAGATAAGGTTTTGGGTGAGGTGTGCCGCAGTTGTACGCGATCGGGCTCGGCGGGGATTCAACAACGCCTGGGCGAGCGGATTTCTCGCCTGGAGGCCAAGTTACAGGAGCTGAAGGAGATTGCCGCCGATGAGGTGCAAGTACCCACTCTGGCGCAGGAGTTTGAAGCGATCGTGCCCCGTTCCGATCGAACCGATGATCTCGATGGCAATGATTAGTAGCGATCGCCCTGAGCAAATTGACTCAAACTATTAAATCTAAAGGAAATGGCAAAGTTGGCGATCTTTTCGCTCCGGTTTGCAATGATTGCGCTAAAATAGCAAAGCTTGGGGGTGTGGCGGAATGGTAGACGCTGCGGACTTAAGAAAATTGAGCCTTGCTAAAGAAATTTTGCAAGTGTCAGCTCTCAAATTCAGGGAAACCTAAGCCTGGTAAGTTTAGATTTTGCGATCTAATGCTGGTATGGCAATCCTGAGCCAAGCCCATTGTTGAATTATTTAGCAGTGGGAAGGTGCAGAGACTCGACGGGAGCTACCCTAACGTGGTGTTTTTTCTGGCTTGACTGGAAATAAACCAGGGCGAGGGTAAAGGGAGAGTCCAATTCTCAAAGCCGATCGTGATTAATAGATGTTTTTTAATCATGGCAGTGGCGAAAGCTGCGGGAGAATGAAAATCCGTTGACCTTATAAGTCGTGAGGGTTCAAGTCCCTCCACCCCCATTTTTTTTGCAGGCCCTTGTTATTTACTTAGCAGGGGTTTATTGCTGCGATCGATTGTTATTCAAGCCCTAAAAAGTCCTTAATTTCTTGCTCAAGCCAAATATATTCAGCATTTGTTAACCCTGCACCAAAATAATGGTTCCCTTCACTTGTCTTTAAACGTATAAAAGATTTCGCTTTATCTCCTTCATGATCAAACATTGCCATTTGCTGATTTATTGAAGTTATGGGGTAGTCGCTTTCTGAATGTTTCATTCTTAGCCCCAAGAAATCTTCCTCAATTAAATATCCAAGCCGTCTTATATGAATAATTTCTCTGGAAACACACTTGTATATGACAACACCAAAAATAGCTGCGATTAAAATCCAGAATACTACTGTAGTAAATAATCTAAGTGCTCCATTTGTATAATTCAAAACTTCAAAGAATATAGACAGAAACCAGCTAAAAAGAAACATTAAGACTAAGGAGTATACACCAAAAGTTTCTATAGAGAATTTCAATCTTGGCATGACGATCGTAAGTATTCCACTGGTTCGCTGGACAATAATTCTACTGTTGTTGGGCTTACTAATTCTTTCCTGTGTAAATCCTGAAGCTAAATAGCCATTTAAATTTAATAAGTGGTCTGAGGCTTGCCTCGCAATCTGCACACGCTTTTCCACTGAGGGTTCGATCAGATAATCAATCCACTTAGCAAACTTACGATCGCAACTAGTGCGATTCTTAAACTTAATCTTCAAATTCTCCTGGGGTAGCTCCGCTGGCGAAACCCCTGTGAGCAAATGAATCAGCGTTGCGCCCAAAGCATAAAGATCCGACGCAGGGACAGCCCGACCACCAAACTGCTCGATCGGTGCGTAGCCATATGTCCCCACCACGGTGAAGGTTTTACCCTCGGCGGAGGCTTTATCCTGCACTGCGCCAAAGTCTACTAAATAAACCTTTTGATCCTCACCATAAATAATATTGCTGGGCTTGATATCTCGATGCAACACCGCTGGATTTAGCTCATGCAGATAGGTGAGGATTTCTAAAATCTCGATCGCAATCTGCTTGACTTCAGCTTCAGTGAACTTTTTACCCTGAACCAACAAATCCTTGAGCGAGTTACCAGGGATATAATCCTGCACCAGACCAAACCACAGCGCCCGATCGTCGATCGAAAAGTAATCGCGGTACTTGGGTATGCAGGGGTGATCGAGTTGTTGCAAGACCTGGGCTTCCCGCTCAAAAAGTTTGAGGTCATCCCATTGCACATCGCCGCCAAAGGTGAGCAGCTTAACCACTACTTGCTCTTTTAGTTCAAGATCGATCGCCAACCAGGTTTGCCTACCCGCGTTGTGGCCGAGTTGACGTTGCAGTTGATAGCGATCGTGGAGGATCTGATCCGATTGCAGCACGCTTAAAATTTTCCTCAGCAAGACCTATTCTGGCTTCGAATTAGTTATTTTTTATATTCTAAGCCGATCGCATCTATTTCTCAGTCAATCATCTGACATTTAGAGCGAGAGAATCAGGATCGCCTTGCTCCTGGTGATTGGAATTCACAATAGAAAATGAGTTGAGAGATTATACCTAGTGATTAGATAAGATAATTTAATCAATATATTTTGTGAATATACGAAAACTCATGGATTTAAGGGCTGGTTAATATGGCTATAATTTTGCCTTAGCAAGGGTTTTAGCTGTCAACCCCCTTTGTCCTATGCCTAAAGATAGAGCATATATATCATTGGAAGGAAATTGGGATTAACTCTTACCTCTGAAACCGCTCTAGCGCTATTATGCAATCACAGGCCGAGTTATTCGCGTCTAGATTCTAACCATTCTAATTATTGACTTGGGCAAGATTGCACTAGCAATATACAGAGTTGAATCAAAACTGGATTATGTCATTAGCGATCGCTCTGGCTCAATATACTAGTCTTGCTTTTTGATTAGATTCTTTTACTAGAGTCTAGGCTATGGTTAGGCTTTAGAATAACTTGGTATTTGTTTGACTACATACATTAATTTGAATTCTCAATAGCGCTATGATGCCAAAAGCGACAAGCCTGCACTGATTCATAGAATATCTGGTGACCCAAGCTGATTAATCTAAGCCTGGATAAGCGGATGTTGCGATCGCGGGTGCAGAACGGTCGAGGTTCAAATTGCCCTAATTAACTTAAAACTAAACTTACATCGCTAAGCTTAGTTGGCATGAAGTCAAGAGTCCTTTGACTCACAAACTTACAGATTCACAAATTACAAATCTACAAATTCATAGAGAGGAGTATTAAAACATGGCAGATTACACTGTTACTCTAAAAACCCCCGATGGTGAAAAGCAAATTACTTGCCCCGATGATACCTACATCCTAGACAAGGCAGAAGAAGAAGGTTTGGATCTTCCTTACTCCTGCCGTGCTGGTGCTTGCTCTACTTGTGCTGGCAAGATGGTGTCTGGTTCGGTTGATCAATCCGATCAGTCCTTCTTGGATGATGAGCAAATCGAAGCTGGTTATGTTCTAACTTGTGTGGCATATCCTACTGCCGATTGCACGATCGAAACCCATAAGGAAGAAGATCTCTACTAATTGATCTACTGATCCAATCGATTGTTTGGCAGGTGCTAGACCCAGTGCCCCGCCAAACTTTGGATCACCTGATTCTTACTTAATTAACTAAGTTATTTGATTAGTTATTATTTGATTAGTTAATGGTATGCATGGGTAAGTATTCTTTCTACTTTCCTTACTCCGACCTGCTAAACGAGCGGCGGAGTTTTTGCTTTATTGGGGGTTTATTAGATTTCTATTGTAGCTTTTCTGATCGGGGTGAATTATTAAAGTAATCCTAATCCTGATTCCCCTGATTGGGGCGATCGCTTGCTTGGCGCTACACCACCAGAAATATTTTGTATAGTCAGTGGCAATATAACAGCTTTGAGCTAAAGGTGCTTGCATCTTGTTAGCAGGCATTGGTCAGGCATTGGTCAGGCATTGGTCAGGCATTGGTCAGGCATTGGTTAAGTGCATTCTCAAGAGTTGATTTAAATTTTGATTACCAGCAATAACCACTAGATTATTTGTTATTGTTTGGGGGGCAAGGCAGCAGGAGTAAACAGCATTGGCATTACCAGAGAGTTCCCACGGTTCCGATCGATCGCAGCCCCATAGTGATCAAGGCGATCAAAATAATCAGGATGAGCGAGATGAGCAACTAGATTCAGCTCAGGCTTCAGACAAAAATTTAAATTGCGAGCCGGAAGCTGTTCCAATTGATCCGGTTGATCCTGCTTCAGAGCCTGACCAGGGCAAAGCAAATGCCAGGCGATCGCTATTTAGCATTGCTGGGATCGTGGCCTTGGCGACTTTGCTCAGTAAGGTGTTTGGCCTCTTTCGGCAAATGGCGATCGCGGCTGCCTTTGGGGTGGGTGCAGCGGTGGATGCCTATAACTATGCCTATGTGGTGCCAGGCTTTTTGTTGGTGCTGCTGGGGGGGATTAATGGCCCATTCCACAGTGCGATCGTCAGTGTGCTATCCAAGCGCAATCAAAAAGAAGCGGCACCACTGGTAGAAACAATCACCACGCTGGTAGCCGGTGCATTGCTGTTGGTGAGTATTGCGCTGGTGTTTTTTGCCCAACCAATGATCGATCTGGTTGCGCCCGGATTGGCTGGTAGCCCAGAGGGAATGGAAATCAGGGCGATCGCGGTGCAGCAGTTGCGGATCATGGCACCAATGGCGGTGCTAGCTGGGTTAATTGGGATCGGGTTTGGTACGCTCAATGCTTCGAATCAATATTGGTTGCCTTCGGTCAGCCCGATGTTTTCGAGCTTGGCGGTGCTGTTGGCGATCGGCTTCTTTGCCCTGGCTCCTGGGGGGGAGGTGGGTTCCAATGCCTATGCGGTGCGTGGCGGCATGATCCTGGCCTGGGGAACCTTGGCGGGGGCGATCTTTCAATGGCTGGCGCAGATTAGTGCCCAATGGCGATCGGGCATGGGTAGCTTGCGCTTGCGGTTTAATTTTCGATTGCCGGGCGTAAGGCAAATCCTCAAAATCATGCTCCCAGCCACCTTCTCATCGGGGCTGCTGCACATCAATGTCTATACCGATCTGTTTTTTGCTTCCTATATTCCCCAGGCTGCTGCCGCCCTTGGTTATGCCCAATTATTAGTCCAAACCCCATTGGGCTTGCTCTCGAATATTATTCTGGTGCCTTTACTGCCAGTTTTTTGTCGGCTGACCGAACCAGAGGATTGGGATGAGCTAAAAGTACGCATCCGGCAGGGAATGATGCTAACCGCGATCGCCATGCTCCCGCTCAGTGCCTTGATCATGACCCTGGCATTGCCGGCGGTGCGCTTGGTCTATGAACGGTTTGCCTTCGATCAATCGGCCTCTAGATTGGTGGCATCGGTGCTGGTGGCCTATGGCGCTGGCATGTTTGTGTATTTGGGGCGTGATGTAATGGTGCGGGTGTTCTATGCCCTGGGTGATGGCAGTACACCGTTTAAGGTCAGCATGGTGGGGGTGGGTTTGAATGCCCTGTTTGACTATATTTTTGTGCAACAATTTGGTGCGCCGGGGCTGGCTTTGTCTACGGCGGGGGTAAATTTATTTTCGCTGATCGCCCTGGTATGGCTACTCGATCGCAAACTGAATGGCCTGGGCTGGCAGAGCTGGATGAAGCCGCTCTTGGGAATTACGGTGATCAGTGCGATCGCTGGGGCAACCAGTTGGGGAGTTCTGTGGGGGATCGCCCAACTCTGGCAGTCAGATGGAGCGCTGATCCAAATTGTGCAGCTAGCTCTGGCTGGTGGTGGTGGTTTGCTGGTGTTTGGGCTGTTGATCGTGCGGCTGAGATTGCCAGAGGTCGATCGGGCTTGGCGTATGATCAAACAAAAATTACCTGTGTTTAGATAGATCTTACTAAATACACCCTTAGTAGTATATTTCTGAAGATGTAAATAGATATTGTCTAATTGCAGGTAGCTATAGATATCGTAAGGGTTGATAAAAAAATTAAAACGATCCCAACTTGAGCATTTTTTAACAGTAAGTTTAGGCGTAAATGCCAATACACTTAATGCTTTGCTGATAATTAGCAGAGGTTAGATTAGGTACTATGGATAGTTTAAAAAACGAATTTATCTTTTTCTTTATTCTCTGGGTCGTAATCATCTTTGGGACTGGTCCGATCGTCAGGAATGAGAAAACAAGTCCTTTAATCAGACATTCGATCATTCGATCACAGTAGTTATCACTTTGATGTGGGTTTATGGAATCATAAGATTCATAGGTAGTGCTATACAAGTAAGGATGAGTTGTAATGATGCACAAATAACCAGATAGCGCCAACATGGTTAGCTAACTTTTTCGAGAAAGAAAGAGATTTGCGAACCAGTCTTGAAGCTCTTTGCCTAAGAGTGCAATTAAATCGCTCAATTCTATTAGTCAAGCCTGAACCTTTGTCCACTGGTTGATGACGCATACTCGGAACTACCTGAGCATAGGCACGCCAGAAATCAGTGTAACAAACAGCACATTGTCGATAAACGGGTGGTAAAGACTGCCATAATCCTTGAGCACCAACCTCATCTCTAGAACCGATATACACTCCTACGATCTCCTTAGTATCAACATCTATAGCTAACCAAACCCAAACCTTGACTCGTTTCTTGCCTACAAAAGACCACAGCTCATCCATTTGAATGGTTAAGTGCCCTTTTTTTTAGCCTGTACCTGCACTTGTTGGGGCACTTGAGCATATTTGTGATTAACATATTGCTGTAGCCATCTTGGTGATACACCTACAACTCTGGCAATACCTGCGAGTGAAACCCTCTCTAGCAGAAGTTTGTCGATTTGAGCTTTAGTCTCATTAGCGATATATTTCTTCTTAGAATTGGCTACAAATTGTCTATTGCATTGTTTACATTTGAAGTTTTGTTTACCGTTGTGAATTTTGCCATTTTTGACAATTTTGAGTGAATTGCATCTTGGACAAGTTAGCTTAGATGTATCCATGAGAGAGAATTTTTGTATCTTCTATCCCATTATCCTTACTTCTGCATGACTACCTATTTATTAACTATTTAAGTTAACTATCAATCAACTGCTTCATTTCCCGCACCGCCTTGTCCAGCCCCACCAGAGCCGCACGGGAGATAATGCTATGGCCAATATTCAGCTCCTCCATGCCCGGAATCGCTGCCACCGGCTTGGTATTCCAATAGGTGAGACCATGCCCAGCATTGAGCCGCAGCCCTAGGGCGATCGCCCTTGCCCCACCGGTTTGCAGAACTTCTAGCTCTTGCTGTTGCTCGATCGCATTAGTGGCATTGGCATAGGTGCCAGTATGCAGCTCGACCAGTTTGGCTCCAGTTTGCGCTGAGGCTTCTAGCTGATCGATATCTGGGTCAACAAACAAACTAACCGGAATCTGGGCGGTTTGCAGTTGGCCAACTATTTTAGTGAGGCGATCGATTTGTCCTAGGATGTCCAAGCCGCCCTCAGTGGTCACCTCTTCCCGCTTTTCGGGCACCAGGGTGACATAATCTGGTTTTACGGCCAGGGCAATTTCCACCATTTCATCGGTGGCTGCCATTTCCAAATTTAAATGGGTGCGTACGGTCTGCCGCAAAATTTTTACATCACGGTCTTGAATATGGCGGCGATCTTCGCGCAAATGCACAGTGATGCCATCTGCACCCGCCAATTCAGCAATCACTGCGGCTGCCACTGGATCTGGCTCCACCCCGCGCCGCGCCTGGCGAATGGTGGCAATGTGGTCAATATTAACTCCTAGGGTGGTGGCGATCGACATATTGGCTAGTCAGTACAAATGCAAATAATGTAAACGAAATGCAAAGAAACAAATGCTTGAATGCTGGTTGGTTGCATGAAAATACGAGGCTGGAGGCTACCGCAGCATGGCTTAGCATAAACAAAAAATTTAAGAATATTTAAGGCTACGGCGATCGGCCAGCTTTCACTTCCCCCAGGTGGGTCAAGAAAAGGATTTAGTTGGATTACGATCGTCACCATAATTGCCAAAATATTAGTTATTAATATTAGTTAGCAATAAAAGATTAACCCCAAGAAGCCAAGCAGAGCTGGAACTATTAGGAATTAACCCCATTCATAGCTAATTAACAATCTAGTTCTAGCTGGTGTAACCTGGTTCAGCAAAAGCATATACAAGTAAATATCTAGGCAATTTATCCCAATCCGCATTTATTAAAATAGAGATTGGATTGGTACATAGATTTAAGCCAAGTTGATTAATTCCGGCTCTAACTAAACATACCAACCAACCAATAGTAAAAGTTAATAATTGTTACTAATAAAACCAGCAAGCTTAGATTCAGGTAATAAACTTAGTTACTAACAAACACTAATAGACTTAACAATTAGCAGCCAATTCGATCGACTAGCTAGATCGATGCAAACTAGATTTGAGTTTCAATGCTAAGCCTGATCATCACTGAGCTAGAGCTGTAGCAGATCTTGGGCGACCGGAAAGTAAGTGGACCAGATGCGTGGATCAGGACGGCTATACCAGTCCGATCGGGTCACATTCATCTGCAACACCAAAGCTGCCTGCGCTTGATCTTCTGCTGTTATCTTAATAGAAACATCCGAGACGAGAATTTCACGATCGAACATGCTCTGAGCTGCTGTTCTGGCCAGGGTTTCAGCACGTCTAACCAAAACTGTATAATCTTCGCCATTCCTGGTGGGCAGGCGCAAGTCAACCTCTTTGCGCTCCGCCGCTGCTGGAAAAGCAGTTGCCAATAATGCCAAAGATGCTATATAGCTTATCCAACGAGTTGGGGTTTTAAATCTCATGCTCTCACACCTAATACAAATGTTTGCCTCAAAATAGCGCAAATCATAGCAAACATATTGTCTATTGACAAAAATAAGACTATAACTTTTCACCGAGGGACTAGTTTATTTCTGTTGAGCCGATCTATATTCAGGGGGCATCATGTCGAACAGCCAGATCCGCGATCAACTAGTACAGCAGATTAATCATTTGCTGGCCAGGCCATTGGGTTCGGCGGCCAGGGGTTTCCCCCAGGAAGAAATCCAACAACGGGAGCAGCTCAAACAGTTGCGATCGCGGTTGGCCAATTTGCAAGATACCGATGATATCCAGGCGATCGAGCAAGATTGCAATCAATTAATCGCGCAGATGCAAAATCCAGGCTCCACCAAATTTTCCCTGACTGAGTCAAGTTCATCTAGTTCAACCCAAGCCCCCGCTTCTAAGTCTTTTCAAGCTCCTAAATCGGCTGCTAAAAATGCGCTTGGCGATCGCCCCACCGCCAAACAAGATCTCAGCAAATATCAGTCAATTCTGTCGGCGGCGGAATCGAACTGGATCAAGGAAACACCCAACATGGCGCAGAAAAACGCAGCAACCCCGCCCGCGGATCTGGCTCAGCTCAAAGAACAGCTTGCCCCCGTGGTCGAACAGGCAGTCCAACAAACGGTTCAGCAGGTACTGGAGCGAACCCTGCCAGTGGAGCGGGCGTTGATGATCGCCGAAGTGACGGCCAATTTACGCGGCATTGTGGAGACCAATCAACCCGACTCGCCCGATGTTTCCCCCTTTGAGGTCGAGCAGCAACAGCAGCAATTGCTCTATGAAGAAATTGCCAAACTAGAAAACAAATATCAATCGCAACTTGATCAACTGCTCGATCGCCACAAACAGCAAGAGCAGGAGTTTGTTAGCTATATTCAAACCTCTAATCAGCAACTGCTGTCCCAGATTACCAATGAAGTAAGTCAGGCGATCCAGAATATTCAGCCAGAGCCTGCCACAACGCCTGATCTGGTGGAGCTACCCAATCAGCGGCCTAATCAAGAGGCCATGGTGGAGGAAGTAAAGCAACGATCGGATCAGTTCTTGCTGAATCTGGACGCAATGTTCCATGCCACCCTCAAGTCCTTGGAAAATAATATTCAGGGCTATCGTAGTTCTTTGCAAGAGCAACTCGATCAGATGCAGGAGGCAGAACAGCGCGGCGAAATGTTATTACAAGCCCTGGTCGATCGGATGGGTAACGAAGTCCAAAATATGCCACCTCAATCGCGCTCTGGGTCGGCAAGTAATCAAGACTCAAATCAGGCTTCCAGTCAGGGTAATGATCAGGATAATTACACCACAACCGATGCCCAAACAAGCACCACAGATACAGATATAGATGAAGATATTGATATTGATCTAAATTTAGATGATCCTGAGTTTGACCAAGTAACAATCGATAGTCTGCTCAGTAATGATAGCGATCCAGATGCAGCGATCGAATCCAATCTGGTTAATTTCCCCCTAAATCGCAGTGCCAACCTTGGTCTTGGTGCTGATATTGCTGATCCTGCTGTGTCATCTGACTCGGCGGAGCAGTTTGAACAAACTGAACAAGCTGAGCAAACGATCGAATTTGAGACTAGTACCGCATTTGGCAATGATATTGGTAGCACCCTGGCAGAGCTTAATATTGGCTTAGATTTGCCTGCCTCCAGCGCCAATCCAGATGTAAATCTAGCCGATACTGACCTACCTGGTGATCTAGATGATTCGACTGATTTGGATGGCCTAGATGATCTTAGCAACCTGATTGGGCTCAACAATGTCAATCAATCTGGTCTAGAGCTAAATGCCCAACTTAACGACCAAGTTGATAATATTGCTACGTCGGATCAGGATCAGCTAGAACCCCTGGCAGGTTTCGAGCCAGACTATGCCGAGCCCGTTAGCGATATCAATGATATTAATGGGGATATTAATGAACCAGATCTTGATTCCGCCTCGGTTCAAGCTGATGTAAACAAGGCGATCGAGCTAACTGAAAGTGCAACCAGTGAGTCTAAATTTAGTGCCGATCTAAGCCAGGAAAATCTTGATAGTCTAATCGATAATTTTTATAACCGTTCCCTGCAATCGCACCAACCAGAGGGTAATGATGCAGCGATCGATAGTAGCTCTGATTTAGACCTCGATCAGGGGGCAGCCACAGATGACATCAACATTACTGGTGTTCAAGATCAACGGTCTCAAGATGATAGTTTTGGCGATTTCATCGAGGACTTGCAAAGCGGTTCAATTGAGGTTGAGCTTGATGATTTTGCTAATCAGCTATCTGAGCAGGTAAACGCAGAGGATAGTTACTCAGGCAGCGGCCTAACCACAGGCACAGATACGAATATAGCTACAAATATAGATGATGATATTGATACCGAAATTGCCGAGCCTCAAATTCTAGCTAGTCAAATCAATGCCCAGGATTTTGACCCTGATGCAGATACTCAGATTGCAGCGTTTACGGAGCCAGATCCTAATGAGTCGATCGCCAGCGATGTGAGCCAAGCGGTTGAATCCCCTGCTGGATCAGATGATTTGATGTCCTGGTTAGAAAGCAGCGCCGATAAATTGTCGGCATCTGAAGTAGAAAATTTGCAAACTAATGTTCCTGAGCTAGGTGATCTAAGTGAGCTAGGCGATCTAGATGCTCCCAGCGCTCTAAGCGATCGGGATAATTTGAATTTGCAATCGGGCTTGAGTGCTAGCAATACAGACTTGCTCGATGAAGATCCAGATTTGCTAGCCTGGCTAGAGCAGCGGGATCAACCAGATCAATCAGAACAGTCTGTCGGCGATGTGGCAACTGGTTCGGAAGATAGCTTTAGTAAAGATTTTGGTGACAAGTTTGGCATTAGTGGTTCTCAGCCAGAGCAAATTAGCCAAGAGAATCGCAGCGATCAACCAATCGATCGCTCTAGTGCTGCACCTACCCCCGATCCAGATTTTATGTCCTGGCTAACCAGTGAGGACGATAGCGATCGCCTGGAGCCAGATGCGCCAGATGTGATCCTAGTAGAGGCAGTGGAAACATTGGAGTCGGAGGCAGATAATGCCCAGATTGCCTACCTAGAGGCAGAAGATGATGCAGAGAAGTTAGATGAATCATTAATTCTGCTGCCAGAAGAGACAGAGGAGCAACGGTCAGTGAGCCTGACTGAAGATGAAATCCTGCTAGCAGAACTGGATCAAGACTTGGAAAGCCTGGATATTGGCACTGGCGTAAACCCGATCGTAGCGGCGAATCTGGATCTGGCGGTTCGTAATACCCCATTCGATAGTGGTGCAGATGAACAAGCTGAATCGATCGCTCAGAGCAACGAACCTGAGCAAAATGTAGCTGAGACAACGGATAACTCACAGGATTTATTTGCTGGCACTGAGTTTGTGGCTAAGGATAGTGATGAAAGCCTTAAGCGTACTGGGATAGATAGTGACAACGAAGACAGCGATCTGTTCGCGCAAATTCCGGCGATCATTGATGATGCGGCAGTTTTATTTGACCGGGATCAAGCCGACCAGCAGCCAGACCAAGCAAGCGATCGCAGTGAACTAGATGAACTAGATGACCTCGGTTTAGATCTTGGCTTAGACAATCTAGACAATCTAGACAATCTAGACAATCTAGATAGCAGAGAAGGCTCAGATCAATCGGCGGAGATCCCCCAGATCGTAGATGACTCGGCGGCTTTGTTTGGCACTAAAGCTAATAGTGCTGAGGCCGATCGCCCTGGTTCCGAGTCGGATCTGCTGGAAGATGCTAACTTAAATACCTTTCCTGATCAGTTATTTAATTCAGAAACAAGCTCTAGTGGTTTTGATAGTTTCAATGATGCTGAGGCAATAACCGATCGCACGATCGATGATTTACTGGGCTTGGCTGACGTAGATCTAGATGCCGAGATCCCACTGCCAACATTTAATAGTGATTACAGCAACGATAGCGATCTTAATTTAGAGAATCTAGAGTCCAATACCGAGCCCCTATTACCGGACTTGCCGGACCTGGAATCAAGGCTAGAGCAAGATTTGAAATTTGAACTAGAGCAATTAGCCCAAGAGCAGGATCATAGTTTTGATCTGCTCACTAATGCCAATGCGCCACAGACATCTACTCCTGAGCCTAGTGGTGGTGTACAAGATCTGAATCGAGAGTTAGATGAGTTAGTCCAGGGACTCGATCGCAATATTGATGTCGATCAAGAACTCGATACCATTTTGCAGGGAATCGACGGCCTTGATGTGGATACAGACATGGATACGGTGCTAGAAGGCTTGCCAGAAGTGGAGCAGAATGAAGATGCGGCAGAAATGCTCAGTGCCTTAACTGCGGATTTGCTCACTGACCAAGAAACTGAAATTGAAAGCTACAATGGCGATCGTTTCGATGAAGCCGATTCAGACAATGCTGATCCTGATGCTGAGAAAGACTTTTATGCATCCTTAGAAGATGAACAAGATCAGCAATTAAATCAATTTGCCGATGATTTAGCAAATCAATCAAACCAAGCAGATGGTCAAACGATCGATCATGGTTTTATTAATCATGAATTGGATGAATCGGTTGAATCTAGCGAATCTGACCAGTTTAATGAATCAGATGAATCTGATCCGGCATTAGCCCTTGATGCAGAGCTAAATGCTTTGGCTGAATTAGAAACCGGGCTCAATCAAGATTTTGGCACTGATTTGAGTGATCCCATTGCTTCAAGCGATCAAAATGTAGCTGAGCCAGAACCAGTTTTGAGTGAGGCAGAACTGAAGTTAACCGAACTAGCCGATCAAGAAGCCCAAGACTACACCTGGCAGGGTTTCTCCCCCACTGAGGCGGATGTGGCCGATCTGAGCCAAGACCCAGCCTGGAATGAAGCTATTTATAACTTGCCCGACTTCCAAATTAATTCAGCAACCGATCAAACTTCCGCATCCACTGATCTCAGATTCACCGATCCAGACGCTGATCCAAATACCTTCGATCGCCCCGCTAATTTCCTTGACGTAGAGGCAGTGGAAGTTGAGCCAGAGCCACCAGAGCTAACCGGATCGCAGCTAGATTTAGTCTTACCAGCGATCGGTAACCCTACCCCCACCCCAACCGATGTTTCAGATACCTGGTTTTTGGGGATCGATTTTGGCAGCAATCATCTCAGCGCCACGCTGGTGAATGCCAATAGCGGCAGCATTTATCCCCTTTCCTTTGGTGATCCTAGTAATGCCACGCCGACTATTCCCACGGTGGGGATACATAGTAGTGATGCGCAGGAGAATGCTGACCCGCTCCAGGCTAATATTGCAGTTGGCATCACGGCAGCAACCCTGAACCAGAGTCATATCAGTCACTTTAAGTCGTTACTAAAGCTCGGTCTGCCCTATCGAGGTATTAGCGCTTGGCAACCGATCGTGCAACAAAGCAAACAACAATCGCTACCGCTGCGGTGGGTACAAGGAACGCTCAAACAATTGCTGGTCAAGCTGAGGGCTGAGGCAATTCACAGCCTATTGCCAAACCTGGGCGATATTCTCCAACATCTAAATGGGGTGCTTTTGGGGCATCCGACCGGGTGGCCAGATACCTATGGGCTCAATCTGCGCGAGGCGGTTTTAAGTGCGGGATTGGTTGATGCGGCAGAGAAGGTGATGGTGGTCGATCGGGCGATCGCGCCTTTGCTGCTCAGGATTCATACCCAAGCTGATTTGGCTCCATCCACCTTAGCGATCGATGCTGGTGCGGCTGCCACCAGTTTATGCCTGGTCAGAGCCAGTGGTGGCAAGGTACATCGCAGCTATATTAAGAACATTGGCCTGGATTATGCTGGCAATGCCCTAGAGCAAGATATTGTCACCCATTTACTCTACCCCCACTGGCAATTGATCGCCGCCGTTGACCAGCCAGAATTTGATTTAACCCAATTTGCGCTGCCGGAGTCAGGTGATCCTGCCCCATCACAGCGGGCTATTTTGCAGCAATATTTACTCAGCAGCAAGGTAGGGCGTGAATTTCTGCAAGCGGCAGCCAAGCTTAAGGTGGCCTTCACGATCGATAAGAATCTGGAAGAATGGAGCACCACAGTCCAGGACTTGCCCTTAACCGTGTTACGCCGTGAGCTAGAAAATCAGGTGTTGCACCCCTATATTCAATTAATCAATCGCCACTTAAATAACCTGCTCAGCAACTCTGGAATCGCGGCCACTGAGGTTCGTTCCGTCTGGCTGGTGGGTGACACCACCCTGTTACCATCCTTAAACCGCTGGTTGGTGCAAAAGCTGCCGAATGCCCAGGTTGAGCGGTTGGCTAAATATACTAACGCGGCTGGCTTGTCGCTGGTGCCGCTCTATCGCCATTTGATTGATATTTCCCGGCAACAATATTCCGATTACTTCTTGCTCCAGGAAATTTGCAAGCTTAATTTGCGTAATCCGGTGAGCCACAATCGCCTGATTCAACAGCTCCAGGCGCGGGGCGTGAATGCCAATGCTTGCCGCGATCGGATCATGAATATTCTGCAAGGTGAGCTACCGGCTGGTTTGTTCCCCTGGCAGGAACCAGAGAAAGAAATAATCTTAAATGACCCCACCCTATCGCCAGAACTATTTGCGGGACAGCTATTTGAGTTCCAAACCGATGGCACCTATCAACCCAATTTACAAAAGTTACAACTGCTGAATAGCTACCTGCAAACGATCGTCTCGAATATGCAGCAAACCCTGGCGGAGCCGTTGGTATTCCCTGAGTTTGTGGCAAGGGAATATGCTTAATATGTGTTTAATATATGCTCAATATGTGTAGAGGTGGCTGAGTTGAGAGCTTAGCGATCGGCACATCAGCCTATAAGCCTATAATTTAAGAGCCTGAGATTTTGAATTTTTGGTATTGATCTAAAAGTAAGGATTTCTAGGAGTGGATGCTGGATTCAGTCTTGCTCCCATAGCCAGATATCCTGACACGTTCAGGGCTACCAAATTTTTTGGTTCGAGAATTTCATGAGTTTTAAGTCTCTAAAAATCTTTAAAAATCTCTCAGTTTAACCAACTAAACCAGAGCACAAAATGCAGCAACTAGTGCGCCCCGACATCGCCACCCTTTCTGCCTACAAAGCTGAAAGCCTGGCTGATATTACCGCCACCGAGATTGATAAAATTGATGCTAATGAGGTATCTAGCGATCTACCGGATTGGTTTAAGTCCCAACTCGGCACGATCGCCAGTGATCAAATTAAAGCCAATCGCTATCCAGATGGCGAATATGCTCACCTCAAACAGTTAATTGCTAACTATGTGGGGCATGGGATTACGTCGTCCCAGATTTCGATCGGCTGTGGCTCCGATGAAATTATTCGATCGCTCTTGGTTGTGGCCTGTCTGCATCGCGGCAGCATCATGGTAGCTGAGCCCACCTTTTCGATGTACGACATCTTAGCTCGCAGCCTTGGCATTCCAGTGGTGAAGGTGCCACGCCATGACCAAAATTTCCAAATTGACTTAGCCGCCGCCCAAGCTGCGATCGAACAGCATCATGTGGCCGCGATCGGCCTGGTGCATCCTAACTCTCCTACGGGGAATCTTCTCAACTCAGCGGAACTAGATTGGGTGCGATCGCTGCCCAGCAACATCCTGGTGGTGATTGATGAAGCCTACTTTGAATTTGCTAGTCACACCCTGGCAGCCGAGCTAGACCAGCATCCCAACTGGTTGATTATGCGTACCTTCTCCAAGGCGTTTCGATTGGCGGCCTATCGGGTGGGCTATGCCTTTGCGGCCAATGAGTTGATTGAAGCCCTAGAAAAAGTGCGCCTGCCCTATAACCTGCCTACAATTGCCCATACTGCGGCAGAGTTGGCTATGGACAACCGCGATCGACTCCTGGAACTAGTGCCAGAAATCAGGCAGGAACGCGATCGCCTCTATCGGGAATTAAGCAATTTGGGTTTAAGGGTGTGGCCGAGTGCTGGCAATTTCTTGTATGCCCGTGGTCAGGATAACAAAGCGATCGCCCAGGCGCTCAAACAAAAAGGAACTTTAATTCGTCAGACTGGCGGTGGTTTGCGGATCACGGTGGGCACTCGATCGCAAAATCAACGCTTAATTGAACGAATGGGCGATTGCCTTAATTCTCTTTAGAAGATCAAGCCAGTAGAACTCTTGCAAAAGTCGAATATCGTAGCCTGGGAGTTACGATCTCAGCGCTTAAATAAGCATTTATGATTTATGTAAGAAGTCTAATAGCCAAGGCTATAGCACTTGAAGAGTTTATGAGGACTAAAAGTAGATATGTTTGCTAGTTCACTGGAATAGTCTCTGCGTAAATCATGTCCTAAATATCCCCATGGCTGCTATATCTTAAGGCAGGCTTAGAATAATTAAAAGCAACAAAAAACCGTAACTGTGCAGCTACGGCAGTAAGTTCTTAATTACTAATCAGCGATCGAGAATCTGGTTTCAGATCCTTTGGCGATCTTATACCTGGTAATCGAAGTAATTATTAATTAAAAGTATTGAAGGATTGGTGTCGCTATTCCGCTATTCTTCGGGGCCACAGTCAGACAGCGAAGGAATGCCATCTGGCATGATCGCCCGACAGAGGTTAGCGCCAGTCAGTTTTGCACCAGCCAATTTGGCCTTGCTCAAATCAGCACCCGTTAAATTAGCGCCACGCAGGTCAGCACCACGCAGATCGGCAAAATAGAGATTAGCATCGCTGAGATCGGCTCCGCTAAAGTCAGCGCCGGGAGCTTTGGCAAAGCGCATACTGGCTCCCGTGAGATTAGCCCGGCTCAAATCGGCCTTAGTGAGATCGGTGCTGATCATGCTGGTGGCAGAGAGATCGGCTCCGACCAGTTGGGCATAATTCAGTCGGCTGCTATCAATTCTGGCACCCGTGAGTCTGGCATCATTAAGCGTGATTCCCATCATGAAGGCATTACGCAAGTTGGCATCAATTAAGGTAGCGCGTTTCAAATTAGCTTCCACCAATTCCGCAAACGCTAGATTTACACCGCTTAACCTGCTGTCGCGCATGTCTACCCCATTGAGGAAAGCGCCAGCCAGATTGGCATCACTCACGTCAATATTATCGAGGGCGCAGCGCTCACAAACCAGGTGCTTCATTAAATAGAGAAGATGGCCTGGGTCTTCGGCTTTAGCTTGACTGCCAAAGCTAAAAGTCAGGCTAGTTGCAACCAACAATCCAGTGGCAATATTTTTTAGTTTCATGTCCCTTACTAAATATGAGGTCGTTGCTATAATCCGATCGCAAGCCACCCATTAATAAACCCTTCTCCCAGTAAGGTCACCTGACAATTATGTTTAGCACCAATCGCAGCGATCGCTTGACAAGGATTCAGCTCCAGATACCTCGGCATGAGATACCTGACTTGAGCTTGATTGAACCTGGATCAAAGATCGGGATTTAGCTGTAAAGATAATCAGGATATGCTTAATTTTGAGGATTAAATTCTAGTTAAAACTAAACGGCGATTACATAGCGATCGCATATTCCCATTGGCGATCGGGAGCCATCTAGTTCCATAAATCGATTAGCATTTATTGAATTTAGTCCCAAATATATACCTAGTATATCGGGTTGAGCTGAGTTTATGAACTATTCTTTTTGACTCTTTTTGACTGAGGCTTTTTGCGATGCTTGGTTGCAATTACTGAGCAATTACTGAGCAATTACTGAGCAATTACTGAGCAATTACTGAGCAATTACTGAGCAATTACTGAGCAATTACTGAGCAATTATGAGGTGATATCGATCTTGCCTAATGGCTGAAATAAACCCCAGGCGATCGATTGCGCTAAGTACCCTCAAGTCAGGGAAAGATGAGGAAGTCAGCCATGTCTATTGATCTAAAATGTGGCAGACTAACTGGGCTGGCAATTACTGGACACAAATAGAGCAATTATGGGATCAGGAAAACTGCTGGGGCTGCTAGGGGCTCTGATTTACTTTGTCTTTACCCTGTTGCCAAATGCCAGCACCGAAGCATATCGCTGGCCCTGGGTAATGATCGCTCAGGTGGGATTGCTCTGTATGGCGATCGCGGCGCTGTTGGGACTATGGCGCAAGCAATCACCGTTCTATTGGCTGGGGCATCACCTGGATTGGCCGATTACTCTGTTGTTTATCAATCTCTGTCTGGGGGTTATCTTTGCGCCCTTTCGATCGCAAGCCCTCTGGCAAAGTTTGATCGCCTTTGGTTGCTTGGCGGCGATCTATGCAGTAAATAACTACCTCAGCCAGGATGTGATCACCAGCGATCAAACCAAGAGTGTTAAGGAAAGATGGTCGGAAACAATTACTATTGCTGCCCCCAAGCTCAGGGCAAAATATAGCCCCAAACTAATTAACCTGCTCACGTTTCAAGGCATCCTCAGTTTGGTTTTCATCGTAGAGAGTCTGGCAAACTGGCTAGTTACGGTGTTATTTCCCAAGCTGGGCGAAATTCAACAACTGCGGCAAGCGGGTGTTAAGGCATCGTTCGACTTTTTTGATCTGGCCAACCGGAATGCTGCGCCCCTAGGACATCAAAACTATGTGGCTGGTTTTTTGTTGCTGTCAATGCCGATTCTAGTTGGCTTGGCGATCGCCCAGAAAGGAATCTGGCGCAAGGTTTGGGCTGCTGGAGTTGTTTTAGGTCTAGTTGACCTTTACACCACCAGTTCACGGGGCGGCATTCTGGCGCTCACGGTGGTGGGTAGTGCAGCTTTGCTGTTGTTATTGTGGCGGAGCCAGATTAAGCGCTTGTGGTTGGGTTTAGGTGGCTTGGGCTTTATTACCGCGATCGCCCTCACCTTTGTATTTAACCAGCGTCTGCGCTATTCACTCTCTTTTTCGATCGCCTCGCTGGGCAACTGGCTATCCGGCAGCGGCATTGATAACCCTGGCTTCAGGGCGATCACCACCTACACAGGCTGGCAGATCGGCTTGCATCATTGGCTGGTGGGGGCGGGGGCAGGCGCTACGCCAATGCTCTATCAAAAGTTTCGCCCGGTCTGGGCAGCAAGAATGGCCGAGATGATCGCCCAACTACACAGCACCCCGGTGCAAATCTGGGCAGAACTAGGGCTATGGGGCATTGTGACTAGTTTTCTGGCGATCATTCTCCTACTTGCTCTATTAATTAGGCTACATCGCCAACCCAAGTGGCAGGCCGATCGCCAAGCGCAAGTTTTTACCTATTGCCTCTATGGCAGTTTGCTGGGCTATGGCACGATCGCCATCACTGACTATCAACTGGATATTTTTGCGATCAGTGGCAGCTTGATTCTCATTCTGGCTTGCATTGCCCACCTGGGACAGGTTTATGGTTATGGCGAACTCCCAGCTAATGGGTCGAGCGAAAATCTAGAGCCAGATCAATCAAACGAACCCAATGATCAAGACGAGCAAAATGAATCGACTGTAAATGAAGATCTAGCAGATCCGATCGAAGTATCAACTATCACTCCTACACCAGATCAATCACCTCAACCTTCATCAGAGCAAATATTACGGCCCAGATTATTGCCCCAATTAGGCGATCGCCCCAGGAACCTTGTCGCCCCTGCCGCCACCGTATTTTTGTTAGCGGGGTTAGTTTGGCTAACACCTGTACATATGGCCTGGCAGTCCTCCAGCGTAGGATTTATATTTTTAGACAATGCCAGATATTATCTTGAAGAAGAACAAGACCCCACCGCTGGACTTGAGAACCTCGATCGGTTTGCCAAAAGCCTGGAGCGAGCCCATAATCTTGCCCCCTGGGAGCCCTACTATGCCTATCAACTAGGTTGGAATTTGGGGGATCTTGGCATCCGAGCAGCAGGTTTAGGCATTCCTCCTGATGTTGCCCAACAAATGCAAACTAATGCTTATGGTTGGTTTAAATCCGGCATTGAAGCTGACCCCAATCAAGAATTTGGCTATACCAATGCGGGCTGGCTCCAGTTGATCACACAAAGTGAAATTGATCGCACCAATCCTGCCGATAAATTTGAGCGTGCCCTGGAGTTATTACCAATTCGCCGATCGCTCAATTTTGGTCTGGGTTTAAGTTGGTTGCAACAACAAAGACCAGAGGAAGCCATCGCGGCGATCGCCCAGGAATGTTTATATAACCCCATTTTTATCACTAATCCTGGCTTGCAAGCCGCCCCATTCTTTCCACAGGTATTAAGCGAAGTCGATCGCCACTATGACGAAGCCCTGGCAAAATTAACCGATCACCCCGCCAAATATCGCACAGTTAAGCTAGTGCAAACCCTGATTCATTTTTGGACTGCCGCCAACCGCGATCGACAACAGTTACTCACCGATCTCAGGGAACTGGAGCATCAACCAATTTCTTTGCTGGCGGATGCGATCGCCAATCAGCCCCAGAATTTAACTAGCACAATTGAAAATCCCCAAACTGCGATCGAGATGTTAATTGCGGCCTGGTTTACCGATAGCGATCCTGCCACCAGAGGAGCATTGATTACCCGTGCCTGGGCTACTGCCCAAAAGCGATTGCCGAGTGAATTTGAGCAAGTGCAAATCGCCGCGATCGTGGAGCGGATGAATCGATCGAACAGCTTTCTAGCCTGGCTCACCGATCCAGTAATTGGCACTCCGCTATTACGGGAATATCGCACCGCCCGACCTGGGTTTGGCATTCTGGCTCGCCATGAAGACGGCCCCGATCCCACTGACCTACTGCCACTGCAAGACAATGCGATCGCCTCGGTGTTTTTTGAGCCCTACTTTTTAGACCGAGCTACGCAGATTTTAATCAACCTTAATTTTCAATCCTCAGCTCAATAACCTCATCACATCAGTCACATCAGCCGCATCTAAGCGCCCATGCCGGAGTATTTTCTTAGTCCTAAGCGCCACAGGTAGCGATTGAGCAAGAAGAAAGCGATCCCCCAGGCCAGAATTGTGAGCAAGCCGCGACCAATATTTACGGGCAAACCAACCAGCAGCGAAGCCGGAAAAAAGATCATATAGGGAAACGGAGTCCACATGATTACTTCCCGCACCGCATCGGGATAAACGGTTAGGGGCGCAACCAAACCCGACAGGAAAAAGTAGGGCATCAGCATCAATTGCTCGATCGCACTGGCTCGCTCTGTCCAAAAGGCCATCATCGCCGAGGTATATTGCATTAAAAAGCGCAGGCAAAAGGACATGCTGCAAACCAAAATTGCCAATAACACGTTAGACCAACTGGGAACCCAAAACGCCTGGGGGTAAAGTGCAAAGAACAGGGCGATCAAAACCAGAATAATTGGCAACCGCGTAATTCGCTCCGAGACATGACTGGCAAAATGATGCCACACCGGATCGATCGGCTGGAGTAGGCGATTGGACAGGGTGCCTTTCACCACTTCCTTTTCAAACTCCCACACCACCCAGACAATGTTAAACTGGCGCACCAGAAACACAGCAATAAAGTAGCGGGCAAATTCCACCGCCGTAAACCCAAATTGCCCGCCCTCAGAGGCTTTAATCCACACCCCCATCAGGATAATTGGAAATGTGCCCGTAAATACCCATAGAATAATCTCCGCTCGATATTCCAACATATAGGCGTAATAGACGTTCATCAGGGTTTGAGCCACTTTAATGATGTGTCGCATATTTAAAACTGATAGCTGAGAATTTATAGGCTATTGAGCCATTGGCAGAGTGGGACATCCAAATGGCAACCTCAAAGAGACATAAGGTAAGGGTATATTATGAATCGGTAGTCATGCAGAAGTAAGGATAATGGGATAGAAGATACAAAAATTCTCTCTCATGGATACATCTAAGCTAACTTGTCCAAGATGCAATTCACTCAAAATTGTCAAAAATGGCAAAATTCACAACGGTAAACAAAACTTCAAATGTAAACAATGCAATAGACAATTTGTAGCCAATTCTAAGAAGAAATATATCGCTAATGAGACTAAAGCTCAAATCGACAAACTTCTGCTAGAGAGGGTTTCACTCGCAGGTATTGCCAGAGTTGTAGGTGTATCACCAAGATGGCTACAGCAATATGTTAATCACAAATATGCTCAAGTGCCCCAACAAGTGCAGGTACAGGCTAAAAAAAAGGGCACTTAACCATTCAAATGGATGAGCTGTGGTCTTTTGTAGGCAAGAAACGAGTCAAGGTTTGGGTTTGGTTAGCTATAGATGTTAATACTAAGGAGATCGTAGGAGTGCATATCGGGTCTAGAGATGAGGTTGGTGCTCAAGGATTATGGCAGTCTTTACCACCCGTTTATCGACAATGTGCGGTTTGTTACACTGATTTCTGGCGTGCCTATGCTCAGGTAGTTCCGAGTATGCGTCATCAACCAGTGGACAAAGGTTCAGGCTTGACAAACAAAATTGAGCGATTTAATTGCACTCTTAGGCAAAGAGCTTCAAGACTGGTTCGCAAATCTCTTTCTTTCTCGAAAAAGTTAGCTAACCATGTTGGCGCTATCTGGTTATTTGTGCATCATTACAACTCATCCTTACTTGTATAGCACTACTCAATAAATAATAGTTTAGCTATTACTTTCTTCTGAGTTTGGTTCCGCTGGATCGCCCTTCATCTCATCCCGAAACCCTTTAATTGTCTCGCCCATGCCTCGACCAAGCTCTGGCAATCGCTTTGCGCCAAATAGAGCCAGCGCTACCACTGTAATTACGATCGCCTCTGGCCATCCTAAACCAAACATCGCTAACTTCCTCTTTTTTTAATATCGAATATTGAATGGTTTTAAACTTTGGTAATGCTGCATGGCCACATCCTTAACTATCAACACTATCAACTTTTATTTAAGTTTATTCGTATAACTTTAAATTTAAGAGTCCCTGGTATATATGGGGTTAGAATGACTAGGTGATTAACCTTGTTGTCTCATCCGGCTATCTCATGCATTTGAGAGCTGCAAGCAATCAGTTTAACTATGTAATTGAATTACGATCGCTTTAAGCACAATTAAACGTTAGCTTAAATCCACCAGTCCAGGCAATCATTCTAAGCTAAATTGCGATCGATCGTTTTGAGTTGAGCCTAGCTGTTAGCAAACAATCTCAGCGCCATCATAATTTAAACCATCCTTGAAAACCTATGCCTAACCAACCCTCCCCGCCACCAATTACGCCCCACCAGATGGATATCCTCAGAGCCGCTACGGCAATGGCTTGGGCTGATGGTCAGCTAGAGCCGGATGAAATCAGACTGATTTTAGATCAACTAGCACAATTGTTTGCTAGTGGTGAAGAAGACCAGCGATCGCTCAAGCAGAGTATGCGTGAATATTTGGGGCAAAATATTCCCCTTGAAGAAGTAATCCCAAATCTAGAGACCAAAGCCGATCGCAAATTGGTACTCAGTCTTGGCTATCAAGTAATCCAGGCCAGTCGCCGCCAACCGGGTGAACCAATGGTGAATGTGGATGAAGCCGCTGCCTATCAAAGATTAAAGCGATTGTTGGAGCTGCCCCCCGATGATGTAATTGATGTGGAAGAAGAAGTAATCCCTGATTTTGAACATCATGAAGAAGGTAGTAGTTTGGTGCAAACCCTGGCGGCCAAGTTGCATCAGTTAATTACCAGGTAATGGCATTGGCGGTTGCTGCTGCTGCTGGCTTGAGTTTCACGACCATTTAGGACTCATATTATTGGCACAATTATTTGACCGGCAACAGGTTAGGTAAGAGCAGATAACTGATTGACTGGTCTGGTGTTGTTCAAGCCTATGTATGTAGACGACTGTATGTAGACGACTTGTTACCGCTGCTACTAAACCGCGACCTTGGCTAGGGGTAAGTTTAGAGTTAGTTGATCTAATAATTATCGAATAATTAATGATTAGGGCGATCGGCCTTAATCCTAATTCCCAAATCATCGAACCTGTTGAAAGAGATGAAGATTATTGGTTTTCTGTTACAGTCGTCTAGAGTTATAAAATAATTGTGTAGATCCTGGCATAATCACTGACCTGAAGCAGTTTCTTTACACAGTTTAGGTGTTTCGAGCAGTAAACTTAAGTAATAAAGCTTAGAGTAGTATTAGCAACGATTAGATAAGCTAGGTTAATCCCCTCGCTGGCGATCGCAACCTAAAGGCAAGAAAGTGGTTGTGATTGGCTGGCATTAAGCTTCAAACTAGGCTGAATTGGATGAATATGCAGCAAAATCGCCCAGATTCCCAACAGAAAATATTATCAGCACCCTTTTTTGTCGGTTTACCTGGCGAAGCTGCGGCCAAAGCTACTGCAAAAATGGTGACGCGCCAACATCCTGCCCATCAGGTGATTTTGTTGGAGAATGATTGGGGTAACTCAGTTTATTTTATTTTGAGCGGCTGGGTAAAAATTCGCACCTATAATCTAGACGGTAAAGAAGTAACCTTGAACATTCTGGGCGTAGGCGAAATGTTTGGGGAGATGGCTCCGCTGGATCAAGTGCCCCGATCGACTGACGTAATTACCCTTACCCCCTCTACGATTGGTAGCCTGCCAGCTTCTGACTTTGTCAGGTTGATTGAGACCGAGCCGATCGCCGGGATTCACTTGGCTAGGTTAATGGCGAAACGATTGCGTCAGGTCAATCGGCGGTTGCGATTGCGCGAATCCGATAGCACTTCGCGGGTGGCCGATGTGTTGCTGTTTTTGGCAGAAGGTCAAGGGACTAAGGTTTCATCGGGGGTGGAAATTCCCAACCTGCCGCATCGTGAGCTAAGTAGCCTCAGTGGCTTGGCTCGGGAGACGGTCACCAGGGTGCTAGGCAAACTGGAGCGCAAGGGCTTAATTACCCGTGATGGCGATCGGGATGTGCTATGTATCCTCGATCCCAATGGCTTGGAAAATCTTTTGGCATAGATGCTGGCTCAGCAATGAAGGATTTTAAAGGATCTCAAAGGATTTTAGTAAATTGCAGCCCAGTCAAATCCATCGCTAATTTGTCTTAACTATTCAATCTGGGTAAGCGCGCGAATTGTGGCAGACAATGAGACGATGGTTAAATCCTTTGGCGCAAATCCTTTGGATTGACTGTAACCCTTTTATTTAAATTGAAAATTGATTTAGTCCTATTTCTCACCTATTCTTTCAGATCGACCATAGCTCCATTAAAAGCTTCATTAAAATTCCGGCCAACTTAATCTAATCCCTTAGTTCTATCCCATTAATTAAATTAGTTTCAATTAAATTAAATAATGTCATTTAAATTAAATAATGTCATTACCAGGTATAGCTTGACTAAGAAAAACTACTTTGAGAAAGAAATTTCACAGCCCACTAGCCAAAACCGCGCTTAGGGTATATAACGAATAGCACTATTTAGGAAATACTGGTATGATATCGCTCGTTATGGGTGTGGTGTGAAAGGAGTTTAGATGCTGAATCCAACCGTTGATTTCAGCGGCAGGCCGTTTCACTTTATTGGTGTTGGGGGAATTGGGATGTCTGCGATCGCGCATATCCTGCTCAAACAGGGATACTCTGTATCCGGGTCTGACATCAATAGCAATGCAAATACGGACCGGCTTAAGAAACTAGGAGCTAAGATTTATCAAGGGCATAGTGCTACTAATTTAGACATTACTGCACAGCCGCAGATTGTTTGTTCAACCGCAATCAATCAACAAAACCCTGAGTATCAGACGGCGATCGAAGCCGATCTGCCAGTTCTGCATCGCTCTGATATTCTGGCCGCGTTGATGCATGAGTTTAAAAGTATTGCGGTTGCGGGCACCCATGGCAAAACTACCACCAGTAGCCTCGTTGCCTATTTACTCCTCAAAGCTGGAGTTGATCCAACCATCGTTGTCGGTGGCGAAGTTAGCGATTGGCAAGGTAATGCTCGGCTTGGTGCAGGGCATTATTTAGTCGCAGAAGCAGATGAGTCAGATGGCTCATTAACTAAATTCGATGCCCATATTGGCATTATTACTAATATTGAACTGGATCACCCCGACCACTACACCAGTCTTGATCAGGTGATCGAAACATTTCAAGCTTTTGTAAAGCGCTGTCAAACTGTAATTGCCTGTATTGATTGCCCCACCACCCAGCAGCAGATTAACGCGGACTTGACCTACAGCATAGAGCCAGCTTCTGGCGCTGATTACATTGCCACTGACATTCAGTATGGTGCGGCAGCGACCGAAGCCAACATTATTGAGCAAGGAACGCTACTGGGTCGATTACGTCTAAGTATTATTGGTGAGCATAATCTTGCTAACGCACTGGCCGCGATCGCAGTGGCTAGAAACATTGGCATCGATTGGGAAACGATCGCCACATCGATCGGTGGGTTTGAAGGAGCCAGGCGCAGGTTTGAATATAAAGGCAGTCAATCTGGTGTAGTTTTTGTGGATGATTATGCCCATCATCCCAGTGAAATTCGGGCAACTCTAGCCTCAGCCAAGTTAAAAAGCCAGGGCAGAGTAGTGGCGATCTTCCAACCCCATCGCTATAGCCGCATCCTTAGTTTTCTAACTGAATTTAGTGCTGCCTTTGCTGATGCCGATCTAGTGGTGGTAACAGACATCTATGCTGCTGGCGAAAAGAATCACGGCAATATTGACGGGGCTAAGGTGACAGCGGCGATCGCTTCGATGCACCCCAATGTCCATTACCAGGGCAGCCTCCAGTCGGTTCAGAATTTCCTCGTTACCAAACTAAGAGCTAATGATCTAGCTATCTTTCTAGGTGCTGGTAATCTGAATCAAATTATTGCTCCCACGATCCAATCAATGGCAGATTGCTGTAGTAAGCCAACCGCTCTTTCTAAATGATTACAGACTCAAGACCCACAACTTGCATTCAATCATCGATCCCCCTGGCAAACCTGACTTCCTTTCGGGTGGGCGGGGCGGCTGAGTGGTTCTGCGCGCCGAGATCTGTGGACGATCTCCAGGCTAGTCTGGCTTGGGGAGATGAAAGAGGTTTACCGCTGACCCTGCTTGGTGCAGGTAGCAATTTGCTGATCAGCGATGAGGGTATTGATGGACTGGTGATGTGTCTGCGGCATTTCCAAGGCTTGAAGTTTGACCGAGAGCAAGGCCAAATTACTGCTGCCGCTGGGGAACCGATCGCCCGGATCGCCTGGCAGGCTGCGGCTAGGGGATGGTCTGGCCTGGAGTGGGCAGTGGGTATTCCTGGCACGGTGGGCGGCTTAGTCGTGATGAATGCTGGAGCCCAGGGCAGTTGTGCCGCTGATTGCCTTGCTAATGTCGAGGTAGTATCGATCGATGGTGCAAAACGAATTATGCAGCCGGACGAGCTGGAATTTAGTTATCGCCATTCCAGTTTGCAAAATAGCAATTTGATTGTAACTAAAGCTACTTTTCAGCTCACACCAGGGTTTGATCGCAATCAAGTTAGAGCGACCACCACTGAATATTACAAATATCGACGACTCACCCAACCCTATCATCTGCCCAGTTGTGGCAGCGTATTCCGTAATCCTTCGCCAAAGGCCGCAGGATGGCTAATTGAGCAAACTGGACTAAAGGGCTATCAGATTGGTCAAGCTCAGGTTGCTAATCTCCACGCTAACTTCATTCTCAATTGTGGTGGTGCTTCGGCTAAGGATATTTTCCGTCTGATTGGCCATGTGCAAGAGCAGGTTAATAATCAATGGTCACTTTTGCTCAAACCGGAAGTAAGGATGCTGGGGCAGTTCTAAATTATTTCTAGATCAACCCTAAGCTATTGGTTCGACTAATTACTGTTTTCCTGAATTATGAATCAGTAAGCTGTTTTGATGTGTGCAATCATTAGCATTTATGTTTAGGAAATAGATTTGGCAATAGATTTACACGCAGGCACTTACGTAGGTTATTGTCTTTTTTTTGATCTCTTAGATTTTAGCTTGTAGCGATCCCCGTAACTTTGCCGATCGGGAATTACGCTAGCAGCAATAAGGGTGGGGCAAAAATTACTTTAGGTAATCAAGTAATCAATTCGATAGAGCTAAACGGGGGCGATCGCTAGATCTAGTATTTCTACAGGTACATTTACCGTAAACCAGGCTTACAAAGCTTTACAAAAGTCAATAGATGCCGTAATGTTATATTCAATGGCGCTTCGCCAGAATTTATTACATTTATTGTTCATTTTATAGATACGCAATTATGACTACTGCAGTACAAAGCCGCGAGAGCGCTAGCCTGTGGGATCAGTTTTGCAACTGGGTAACCAGCACCAACAACCGCCTATATATTGGTTGGTTTGGCGTACTGATGATTCCTTGTTTGCTGACTGCAACCATCTGCTTCGTAATCGCCTTCATCGCCGCTCCCCCCGTGGACATTGACGGCATCCGTGAGCCAGTATCCGGTTCACTTCTGTATGGCAACAACATGATTTCCGCAGCAGTTGTGCCAAGTTCGAACGCCATTGGCCTGCACTTTTACCCCATTTGGGAAGCAACCAGCCTAGACGAGTGGCTCTACAACGGTGGTCCATACCAGCTCGTAGCCTTCCACTTTTTGATTGGTATTTTCTGCTACATGGGTCGTGAGTGGGAATTGAGCTACCGCTTGGGTATGCGTCCATGGATCGCTGTAGCCTACAGTGCACCAGTCGCCGCCGCCACCGCCGTATTCTTGATTTACCCGTTGGGTCAAGGTAGTTTCTCCGATGGTATGCCATTGGGAATCAGTGGCACGTTCAACTTCATGATCGTATTCCAAGCAGAGCACAACATTTTGATGCATCCTTTCCACATGTTGGGTGTAGCCGGTGTGTTCGGTGGTGCCTTGTTCAGTGCAATGCACGGTAGCTTGGTGACCAGCAGCTTGATTCGTGAGACGACCGAGAACGAGTCTGCCAACTATGGTTACAAGTTTGGTCAGGAAGAAGAGACCTACAACATTGTGGCCGCCCATGGTTACTTTGGTCGCTTGATCTTCCAATATGCCAGCTTCAACAACAGCCGTAGCTTGCACTTCTTTTTGGCACTGTGGCCAGTGGCCGGTATTTGGTTCACTGCTCTGGGCGTAAGCACGATGGCATTCAACTTGAATGGCTTCAACTTCAACCAGTCGATCGTGGACAGTGAAGGTCGTGTGGTTCCATCTTGGGCAGACGTGATCAACCGCGCTAACTTGGGTATGGAAGTAATGCACGAGCGCAATGCTCACAACTTCCCGCTTGATTTGGCTTCTGCTGATGTGCAGCCTGTTGCTCTTACTGCTCCTGCCATCAACGGTTAGTTAAGTTAGATTTAGTCTCTAAGTAAAAAGCTTAATCGCTTAAATCAGACCTAAGTTTGATTCAAACAAATAGATGTGGAGGGTTATCCTAGTTTGGGTAGCCCTCTATGTTTTTTGCGACTATTGAACTAGTATGGCGATGCGGTGGGTGTTTAGCTTTTGCCACATACAGATTTAGCTCTAGGGTAGGTTTATATTGTCAGCACTTTACGAGCTGGTTCAAAACAGCGAATTTGTGGAGGAAATGTATCAAACTGATGCCAAGGAGTTTTGGTATCGATCGCTAACTGTTTTGCAATCCCTGTTTTATGAAGCTTGCGATCGCCCAAGTAAACCACAAAACCTTGCGGGTCTGGTATTAACCCATAATCCCAATGCGATCCCCTACTCTCCTCCTGCTAGCTTTCAAACCTGGGTATTTACTGCCAAACAATCCTCACTGCTGAATACCAAATCATTCCCAACTGATCAAATCCACTCCATTACGATCGATGCTGGCAATCCTGCTAATCATGAATGGTTTTGTATTGCGATCGCCTCAACTTTTAATATGCTGCTGATCGATTCCGGTAGCCACCACAGTTGTCTTTTTTCGCTCCACCCTCAGCCCATCAGCCAAGCGATCGCCCATTTGACGGCGCACCTTCGGCAACCAGAGCAACGCCAGGAATTAGAAAGCCAATTTGCCCAATTTAAATTGCAAGAACCCATTTATGCAACGGTTTCGAGGCTATATACAATCATGCTGAGTCAGCCCATCAGCCGTGAACTCCCGGTGCCGGAAATTCAAGAAGTCGATATTATTAAATCGCTGACCCATGAGGTCAAAACGCCACTAACCACAATTCGGACTCTGGCTCAATCGTTACTAAGGCGTAAAGATATTGTCAAAGCAGTCAAGCCCAGAATTGAGCGGATTGTAGTTGAATGTACCGAGCAAATCGATCGCTTTGGCCTGATTTTTGAAGCAGCCCAACTGGCTACCTCCCCTGTCCCCCTGGAATCAACCTCTATTCTGGAAATCCTGAGCCAAAACACAGAACGTTGGCAAATGCAGGCAGAACGGCGGCAACTCAGTATGGAAATAATTACTCCTGAATCGATCGCGCCAATTCGTAGCAATAGCAAATTGCTGGCTCAGCTACTAACTGGAATTATCGATCGGCTGGTGCGTAGCTTGCCCTCTGGCAGTAAGATCGCCCTCACGGCGGCTACGGCTGGAGACCATCTCAAACTGCAATTTCAATCCCGATTGGGTAGCATTGGTGAAGATGAATATCCAATGCTTAAATCCGTGGGGCAATGGCTGATGCTACAACCAGAAACAGGAACTCTAAGTCTCAGCTTGCCTATCACCAAAGCTTTATTTCAGTCTCTAGGTGGTAAGTTAACCGTGCGCTTGCATCCAACTGCTACTGGCTATGATGGCGAAATCCTAACAATTTTCCTGCCCTTTGCAAACGCAAATCAATAATATTGCTCTGGGCCTTAAAAGGGTTGTACCAGATCAAGTTCTGCTTAATTTTTTTGCAATCGAGCTATGCCTCACTCAAATCATTGGTAAATCATTGGCAAATCATTGGCAAATCATAGCTACAAACCGCCGCAATGAAAACTCAGCTACAATATGATCTCTATTATTAATAGTCCGAATTTGGCTTTAGATAAGTAATTTGAATTTGCGAGCGGAGCTGATTGAGGTAAGTTGTTAAGTATATATAATTAAAAATTTATAAAGCTAGATTAGAAATAGCCCATGTCATTATTTGATTGGTTTGCCAATCGCCGTAAGTCAGCCCCCATTGGCCAAAATTCGCGGGAACGAGATATCCCCGATGGGTTGTGGTACAAGTGTGAATCTTGCTCAGCCATGACCTATGTGAAGGATTTACGCACAAATCAAATGGTTTGTCCCCAGTGCAATCACCACATCAGGGTTACTGCACCAGATCGGATTGAACAATTGATTGAGCCCGGTACTTGGCAAGAGTTGGATGCTGGTATTCATTCTTGCGATCCGCTTACTTTTGTCGATCGCAAGCCCTACAGCGATCGGCTCAAGGAATATCGTAAAAAAACTGACCTGGTGGATGCGATCGTCACCGGTACTGGAAAACTCGCTAGCTATGAAATTGCCCTGGGCGTGATGGATTTTCGGTTTATGGGAGCCAGCATGGGCTCTGCTGTGGGTGAAAAAATTACTCGATTGGTGGAAACAGCCACGGCCAGGCATTTACCCTTAATTCTGGTATGTGCGTCCGGTGGTGCCAGAATGCAAGAGGGAATATTGAGCTTGATGCAGATGGCTAAGACCTCTGCTGCCCTCGATCGCCATCGGCAAGCCAGATTGCTATATATTCCGATCCTGACTCACCCGACCACCGGCGGTGTGACCGCTAGCTTTGCAATGCTAGGTGATTTGATCCTGGCAGAACCAAAAGCCATGATTGGATTTACGGGCAAGCGGGTGATTGAACAAACAATCCGCCAGAAGTTGCCCGATGAATTCCAGACCGCTGAATACTTGCTTGAGCATGGTTTTGTAGATGCAGTGGTGCCACGTACTCAGCTTAAGCAAACCCTGGCTACGATCATTGGTCTACATGTCGATGGCATTGGTTCTCGGTTTTATCAAGCCCTAGCAGTCCAAGATCGGCAACGAGAGCAACACCAAGATCACTTACAAGATCATTTGCAAGATAACTTAGGCGCAGCCAATGGTTCACATCATAATGGGCATGCAGAGGTAACTAATCCTAATACCGCGATCGCTACGCTTGAACCTACACTTAAGCCTATTCAGAGCGCAGATCCAGATCTTCCGGATTCAGATCAGCATCAAGAGGATGGGGCACCGATAGACGTTGCCAATTTAGATACCGCTGCTGCCGACTCTGCCAATACCACACACAAGAATGAGACTTCGGCATAGGTAAACCGATTAACTGGCGTGGTGTTTCCGTGGCCATGGCGATCGCCTTTGTGGGGGCGCAAACCAACCAGCTAACTAAATTTTTGACCCCAGCAAAAAGTGGTAAAGCAGTGCCAGCCAAAGTGCCATCACCTAGCCTAGCGATCCCCTCATTCAAGCTAATCTGGCGGTTATCCCAGGGATAATCACCATCCGGCAGCCCCAATGGAGCCAGTGCATCACTCACCAGCACAATCCGATTCGTATGGCTAGACTTGAGCCGAATAAATAAATCCGCCATCTGGGGGTGAACATGCACACCATCGGCAATCAAGCCACAGAAGATGTCTTGCTCTAATAAAGCACTACCCAATAGACCTGGCTCCCGATGATGCATCACTGGCATGGCATTGCCAGCATGGGTAATCATTTTGGCACCTAGTTGGAAGGCGGCTTGGGTTTGGCTAGCGCTGGCGATCGAGTGCCCCAGGCTGACTACAATGCCGCGATCGACCAGCCAGGGAATTGCTACTGCTTGTGAATCTAATTCCGGTGCAATGGTGATTAGCTTCACTAAATCAATATAATCTGCCAAAACCACTTGCAGTTGCTCTAGGGTTAGGGGTAGTAAATGTTCCGGTGGATGAGCGCCACGCTTTTTGGGGTTGAGGAATGGCCCTTCTAGATGGACACCCAAAATTTGGGCACTGTTGGGCGATCGCCCATGCGCCATTGCGGTGCGAATGATCGCTAATGATTGATGCAACTGGTCGATCGAAGTGGTGACCAGGGTCGGTAAAAAGCCATCGATGCCTTGCTGCCACAGGAAACGACAAATTTCTGGCAAGCGCTGCGCATTGCTGGAGTCTAGCTGATTAAAAGAGACCCCTAAGGCACCATTAATTTGCAAGTCGATGCCGCCACTGGAATAACAAACCAGATCTTCTTGATTAAACTGTGCGGTTTGGATCGAGTCTACGATCGAATCTATGGCCGACATATACCCTATGCTCTCTCTAATCCCAGTGCGATCAAATCATCCTGTTGACCCAAGATCTAAATATCAAGATATAAATATCTAAATATCTTAAAGACTTAACTCCACAGACTATTGCAGCCAAGTGATTTATATAAGGATTGTACTTGGAATCAAGGCCAGAAAAGTTATAACTAAAAATCTGCAAGTATCTCAATTAGCAATTACTAGCAGTTACTGATCCTGGGGCTCATCGGTAGAGATATTGCCATGATCTAGCGATCGCCCCTTGCCATTCTTATCACTGTTGCCATTGGTGCCACTGCGCAGCAGAGCCAAAAACATAAAAAATAAGCCAATGTTGATCGACACATCAGCGATATTAAATACGGGAAAATTAATTAGCTCAAAATCTAGAAAATCAATCACATGGCCATAGGCAAAACGATCGATGCCATTACCGATCGCACCGCCCAGAATGCAGCCATAGCCCAACTGCTCCCACCGATTAAGCCTGCCGCCAAAACAGCCGATCGACGCAATCCCCAAACTCACGACCAAAGATACCCACTTCAACCACTCACCGGATTCACTGAACATACTAAATGCAGCACCCTTATTGGTGACATAGTTGAACTGAAAAAAACCTGGGATTAGCTCGATTACGTCGTATAACTGCATTTGGGTCATCACCACATGTTTAGTGGCCTGGTCTAGACCCAAACAAATCAGGGCTGCTACCCAAAAGATCATATTTTTACCCATGCCAAGCCTTAGCTAACTGATACCAGCATAAATGCACATCAACTCAAAAGTAATTGTCAGAGAATTGCCAGAGAATTGTTAGAACGCTATTTCCCATGTTTCCTTTATGCATTGGAGCTTGAATGAGTAGAGCGTTGAACAAGCACCTAAACATAGGTATAAGCACTTAAACATAGGTATATAGTATCTAGCTAGCAAATCAACGATCGCTAACAATTAGGATTGTTTACCAGGAATCATATGGAGCCAAAGAAGGACGATCGCCCCCTCAATCAATCAAATATTGGCATGACACTTATGTGACATTAATGATGCCCAGCCAATCGAGCAAGCCCTGGCCAGTCACAAATTCGATCACCACCGCAATTAAAAAGCCAATCATGGCGGCACGGCCATTGAGGCGCTCGGCATAGCTATTGAAGCCAAACTTAGGATCACTAAGATCAGGTGTTTCGGTTGGTTCAGTCATTGGGGATTTATCCTTCGCTAATTAGTTGAAATATTTAATCGCAACTTAATATATCTTAATTTTGTCACGATTTAAGTACATTGAAATTTAAAATTTTAAGGAGTAGAATTTACAGATTCTTAAGTTTTGTTTTTGTATTAATGATGCCTAGCTCTTGTAAGCTAAGTATAGATTAGATTACAAGCTAGAATAGTGGTACTTATTAATCTAGCAAAGCTTAATATACTTAATATAGTAATGATATTTTTTATTACTATTAGTTAATTGGTTAGTTAATTGGGTGGTAACTGGTTGCCGTAGGGCTAGCTCTGAAGTGAATTGATTGGTTATTTGGGCTTAACCTAGCAGAATGGTTAATATATCTAGCAAAGCTCTTTAGCACTTTTGCAGGTTATAAATCTAGAGGTTAACTGCAAATCACGGGTTTAATTAACCACGGGTTTTCGCCGATCGTTAATCAGATCGTGTTAGTCGCTACTTAGCTGGTTTATTGAAGCTCATATTGAAGTTCATTAAGGCACATTTGTCTGGCAGAGTGCACCTACACATTGATATATGTTTGGCTGAGCTTTGTATATTTATATTATATATTTGTATATTTATATAGATGAATGCGAATGTATCCAAATGTTATGAGTAGTGGTAGTGAATGATCGAGCCTGATGATTTTCTGCATGATGAATCGATCGCATCGAAACCATGTAGAACGCATAGAATTAAGTCGATCAAATCAAGGCTAAGCAAAACGCAGCGCTTAACTTAGTTGTCAAGATTTAAGTCACGATATTGGGAGTGTTAGGAAGTTTGGAAAGTCGCAAGGAAAAAATATTGGTAGTTGATGACGAAGCTAGCATTCGTCGGATCTTGGAAACAAGGCTTTCTATGATTGGCTATGAGGTTGTCACGGCTGCTGATGGTGAAGAGGCGATCGACATGTTCCACCATGAGATTCCTGATTTAGTGGTTTTGGATGTGATGATGCCTAAGCTAGATGGCTATGGTGTTTGCCAGGAGCTACGCAAGGAATCAGACATCCCAATTATTATGCTGACCGCGCTTGGTGATGTGGCCGATCGCATTACTGGCCTGGAACTGGGCGCAGATGATTATGTGGTCAAGCCATTTTCGCCCAAGGAGCTAGAAGCCAGGATTCGATCGGTGCTGCGCCGGGTTGAACGCAATGGCACTTCTGGCATTCCCAGTTCTGGGGTGATTCAAATTGGCAATATCCGGATCGACACAAACAAGCGCCAGGTTTATAAGGGCGATGAACGGATTCGGCTGACCGGGATGGAATTTAGCTTGCTAGAGCTGCTGGTGGGTAAGTCGGGCGAGGCATTTTCTCGATCGGACATTTTGCAAGAAGTGTGGGGTTATACACCGGAGCGCCACGTTGATACCAGAGTGGTCGATGTCCATATTTCCCGCCTGCGTGCCAAGCTAGAGGAAGACCCTAGTAATCCAGAATTAATCCTCACCGCCAGAGGTACTGGCTACTTGTTCCAGCGCATTACGGAACCAGCCGATGAGGAAAAGCAAAAAAACAAAGCGGTTTAGGCGCAGTATTTTTACATACTTAGGCTATTAGGCTACCTCTAACTAATTAAAATCTTAAAATATACAAGTTACTGCTATGTAACTATTGCCTAATATGGGCTTATAGACTTTCGCAGGCCAGCTTATTGCCATCCCGATCGAGCCCAAATGGATCACTTGGGTCTAGCTCCAGCACATGTTGGGCTGCTTTTTGCGCAATAAAATCATCACAATTTAAATCTTCTTTGTTGGGGCGATCGCCCTCAGGTAAACGCTCACAGGCAAGGTTATTCTTGTCACGATCGAGCCCAAACGGATCGCTTGGGTTCGAGTTCAAGACATATTGAGCAGCCTTTTTAACAGCAAAGTCTTGGCAATTAAGGGAAAGGTTGCTATCTTGCGCTACTGCAACATCATTACTGTTGTCAAAATTGTTGTCGGTAAATACATCATCACCACGATCGCTAGGGTTGAGATTTCCTGTCTCTAAATTGCTCTCATTACTAAGATTACCGACCGATTGCGGGAATAAAAACTTTGCCCCCAGTAAACCAACCATAATTACCACCACAATCTCGATCGACAAGGCAAGCATTTGATTTCGTCTGTCGGCCTTGGTGATTGGCTTTTGATACACCGCATGTCCCTGGTTTGATAATTCTTGATAGGCTATTTGTGGTTCTAAGTTTTCAGCTTTTTCCAAGTTGCTAGACAGCGATGATTCCTGGGATCGATTTCTAACTTCGTTTTTGACTGGCTTTTCTGGGCGATTGCGATTTTGAGCCGAATCACTAGGCCGCTGAGGCTTAGATGGCTTCGCAGGTTTCGGGCGATTGTTTGGATCTGAGGAATAATTTTTGGCCATATTGGTAACTTGCCGAAGTTAGTCGATCGATCGCAATTAAACTTTGAATTTACGGCTGCCTGGTCAAGACGAAAACGGAGCCACAAAATCAGGGCACAATCCCTAGCATAGTTAGTTCAAAAAGTTGATCGCAAGCAAAGTTGCATTTTTTTATTGTTTCTAGCTTTTCTAACCATCAATATCTGACATATTGCTGCGGTTACTTTGAATATCTATGCATTCAGTCCCAAAAATATAATAGCTATAGGATTAAATAGGACTAAGTATCAAACATCAAACATCAAACATCAAACATCAGAAGAACAAACCCCCATGCCCCCATTTTGAAGTTATGGCCATCACCCCAGCCCTGTTGAATCGGATCGCGCTAGCGATCGCCTATCTGATGGTGGTCAATGGCCTGGTTTTGGTTCTCTATGTCTTTGATAAGCAATCTGCCCAGCGTAAAGGGCTGCGTATCTCTGAGAATACGTTTCACCTGTTGACATTAATGGGAGGCACATTGGGCGCAATTCTGGGGCAAAAACTGTTTCGACATAAAACCCGCAAGTCCAGTTTTCAGACTGTTTTTAGGATCATCGTAGCTGCACAAATTTTTGCCCTGTTCGTGGCAATTTTTCTGGTGGCGATCGCCTTGGGCAATCAGTCTGGCCAAGATAAAAATTTTTTCGATCGCCCGGTTAGATCTAACTTAGAATCCAGCTTTGAGTATTAGCTTTAAGTATTACTAAGCCAGATCACCACAATCAGGATGCCACCAACCCCCAGCAAACCACCAACCACTGGCCAATTCACATCACTAGCCTTGGTTTCCTGATTGTATTTGTTAGTCTTTGGCTTAGGAGGCTTAGAACTGCCATAGCTAGCAGCAATTGGGGCTTCATAGGCGATCTGATTTTCAGAAGAAATAGGCGTAGGTTCTGGCACCGCTGATTCCAGGCTTACCTCTTCCTGCCCGTAGTCCGCACCTTCTAGCATCAGCTCCGTGATCGCCGCATAGGCTTCTACCCAGGCTTGCTTGACCTCTTCAGTCCATGCTGTGCCTAAATATTCCTCAAATGTAGCTAGCAGAGCATTACCGACCAAGGGATAATGTTCGGGCAGTGCACCATATTCAACATGCCGACTACCCAGCCCTGCCAGCGTTTCAGTGAGAACATCTGGCGATCGTAAATTGCTGGTCACCAGCACCAGAGACTTAATCAACTTTTCTCGCTGCGCGATCATATCTGTATTCGCAAACAGCGGCTTTGCGACTGGATACATCTCAAATAGATTGTGATAAAAACTGGCGCTAAATGCTCTGGCTTTGGGTTTGATCCGATCGAAACTGTCCTCTAATAACTTGACCTTTAGTGACATCGTCTTGGCTCCACAACAATACTGGTTCAAAATTTACTTTGCCTCTATCAAAAACTTGATGAACTTGTAAGTTTGTATTCCCAGTCACAGTTGCTTAACCTTAGCCACAGGTATGCATGGAATTAATGAAATAAATGCATTATGTCGATGCGTCGATCGATTCTCACACCTCGGCGATCGACTGTGGGGTAGGCCAAGTAAGAATTGTGATGAAGTGATGACAACTATTCCTGATTCACTAGTCCGCTAATTTGCTGGATTAGCGCCATTAGCGCCAAAAACTCAACTCACCTGCCGCCCCGTCGATCCTGGCCTGACAACCTACGGGCAAGGCCATATTTGGTGACCCATGACCAAATTGGAGATTAGTTACAACGGGAATATTTAAATCAGCCAAACGATCGCGCCACACCTGCTCCATCTGCCAGTTAGGTCGATTTGCAGATAAGGGCACATGGTCGAACTGCCCCAGTGCGATCCCAACTACTTTTGCCAATGCACCAGTCATGCGCCAATAGGTCAACATCCGATCGACCCGGTAGGGAGCCTCGCCAGTATCTTCAAACGCCAGGATCACTTGGTCTAAATCAGGACACAAGCTGGTATTTAATAAATTAGTGGCCACAGTCAGGTTCCCAGGCAGCAAAATTCCTTCTGCCACATTGCCCCAGCCCTGGCCGATTAGTTTGTGTTGATCGCGCTTGCCCTCTAACCAATCAAACATTAATGCTTGCGACCAATGGGGTTCCGCCGCGATCGTGGTTAACAAAGGGGCATGGAGTCCACCAATGCCTAGATTTGCCTGCCAAGCCCACAACAACGCCGTAATATCCGAAAAGCCAATCAGCCATTTTGGTTCTGGCTGTAAATTTTGCCAATGCCAATCCTCTAATAATCTAGTTGCGCCATATCCACCTCTGGCACAGACGATCGCCACACATTCAGGATCATTCCAAGCTGATCTTAATTGCTGCCGACGATACTGGTCATCTCCAGCCAGGTAGCCATGCGACTTAACGAGCGTGGCCGGGATTTCTACCTGATAACCGCGATCGCGCCATATCTGCGCCCCCTGTTGAAATTTTTCTTGCTCATATAATGCGCCACTGGGGGCAACTACACAGACCTTTTGGCCTGGGGCTAAGTTAGGTGGGAAAGTGGTTAAGTTAGTTGATCGACTGATAGGCATGGGTGATGGTTTTAAGGTGGCTCTTTTTGTCTAGGCGCGCATATAGCAGCTAGCTGTTTTAAGATTCAGAGACAATCAATATGCAGCGAAACGGTAAATATGGCTAGCGCTTGATTTTACAAATTAAGATTGGGTGTATTTATGCCAAGTTGAAATGCCCGATAAGGTGACTTGCATAATTGCGTTTCATCGCTTCTATCAAGAACAACCCAATTAAATCGCGCCTAAATTGAACACAACATGTAAACCAGTAAAGATTTTTGCTATAATTTTTAACTGCAGCTATGGTGGGTGTAGCCAAGTGGTTAAGGCAGAGGATTGTGATTCCTCCATTCGCGGGTTCGACCCCCGTCATCCACCCTTTATCTTTACCTTGCGATCTAGGCGATCTAGCTAAATTGCCATAGTGGCGATCGAGTTAGCTTTGTCAATGCACTGAATTATATTGAATTATTTAAGTGGGGCGTAACGATCGCCGTATTTTCTATTTTCTGCTGCTGATTGTAGAGTTATACTTAAAAGCCCGATAAACGCCTATTACATAGCCCGATCGCCTGATCGGTTAAATTAATCGCCCCATAGCCAGCATTAGCAAAATATGATGGAATCCCTCGTTAGACAATTAGTTTGGACAGATTTTCGCCTCGCCGTACTGTTTACGGTTTTTTTGCCCCTGGTGTTGCTGGTCTGGGCATTCCGCGTTAATGCAGTGGCGATCCGGCGATCGCTGGTGATCTATTGGCGCGTGGCTAGCCTATTGGCGATCACGGTGTATCTAATGATTGGTGGGCTACCAATTAGTTTTTTGACCAGCTTAGCCGCACGAATCTTGATCCCGCTCTCGCTCTGGTTCTGGCAGGACATCAACGAAGATATTGAAACCACTAGAGGCGCAATCAAGCCCCTCTATCAAATTTGGCGCTGGGCGATGACAGCCTATAAACTGGTTGGCACTGGCATTAGCATTGCTTTCATTGGCTGTGCATTTGTGCCGGCAGCGCAGTTGGGTGCAACTTGTAAAATCTGGTTTGAGCCACCAATGGCGTTCAAAGCGCTTTTCCATACCAATATTCCCACTGGCAATCTTGGGGTATGGGGCATCATTGGCCTGACGATCTATTGCTTTTATTTGGCCTCGTTTGTGTTGTTTCGATTGCCGCAGCAAGGCCGGATTGCTTTTAGAGACTAGCTTGGTTTAAAGACGGCAATATTAATAATCAAAAAACCTAAATCAATTGGCTAGATATTTTAAGTTAGTCAAATCATGGCATTCAGGGATAAAGCGATCGCCCTTGACTCCTAATTCCCCACCCAGAGTTAATTTACTGAGGTATTTTTACATTTCTTTTTGTATCTGTTATATCTGGTTGTCCTGACCATCAGCATAACCAAACTGCTCGGAAACCATCGTAATCAGCCGTTAAATAGCTTAGTCAAAATTGCCGATCGCCGATCAAGAATACTGGCGAATAATTAACAAAATCTAAAACAATTATTCTTAATATTGCCTGTATGAACTGGTTTGTATTGAAAGTTACAAAATGCCACACCTATCGTCCTTAACATAAATCAACTGTAGATAAGCCTACAACTGAAATACAAAGGACACATATGGCTCAGACCCCCCAAGAAGTTCTGCAAATGATAAAAGAGCAGAACATTCAAATCATTGACCTTAAGTTCATTGATATGCCAGGTATCTGGCAACACTGCTCTTTTCACGTCAGCCTGATTGATGAAGACGTATTTACTGATGGTATTGCCTTTGATGGTTCCAGTGTTAGAGGCTGGAAGGCGATCAACAACTCTGACATGACCATGGTGCCCGATCCCACTACCGCTTGGATCGATCCATTTATGGAAGAGCCGACCCTGAGCATGATTTGCTCAATCAAAGAGCCTCGCACTGGCCAACCATATGAGCGCTGCCCTCGCGTTGTTGCTAATAAGGCGATCGAGTATCTTACCTCCACTGGTATTGGTGACACAGCTTTCTTTGGCCCCGAACCAGAATTCTTCATCTTTGATAGCGTCGCCTATCAGTCCAGCATGAACACTGGTTACTACAAGGTGGACTCCTCTGAAGGTCTTTGGAACATGGGCAGAGAGGAACCCGGCGGCAACCTGGGCTACAAACTGCGCAACAAGCAGGGCTATTTCCCAGTAGCGCCACTCGATACCTATCAAGATATCCGGACTGAAATGCTATTGACGATGGCAAAGTGCGGCGTGCCGATCGAAAAACATCACCATGAAGTAGCCACCGGTGGTCAAGCTGAGCTGGGGATTAAGTTCTCGACTTTGGTTGCTGCCGCTGACTCGGTGATGACCTACAAGTATGTTTGTAAGAACGTAGGTAGAAAGTATGGCAAAACCGTAACTTTCATGCCTAAGCCATTATTTGGTGACAATGGCACCGGTATGCACACCCACCAATCGGTCTGGAAAGATGGTCAACCCACTTTTGCTGGCGATCAATATGCTGGTCTAAGCCAAACTGCCCTCTACTACATCGGTGGTTTGCTCAAGCATGCTCCTGCCGTATTGGCACTCACCAATCCTTCGACCAACTCCTTCAAGCGATTGGTACCTGGCTTTGAAGCTCCGGTGAACCTGGCCTACTCGCAAGGTAATCGATCGGCTTCAGTGCGGATTCCCCTGTCTGGCCCCAATCCCAAAGCCAAGCGCCTAGAGTTCCGTTGTCCTGATCCATCCTGTAACCCATACTTGGCATTTGCGGCCATGTTGATGGCTGGAATCGACGGGATCAAAAATCAAATCCATCCTGGCGAAGCGCTCGATGTGGATATTTATGAACTTTCGCCAGAAGAATTGGCTAAGGTTCCTTCCACACCTGGATCGCTGATGGAAGCATTGTCTAACCTAGAGAAAGACCATGACTTCCTCTTGGCTGGCGATGTGTTTACGGAAGACTTTATTCAAACTTGGATTTCCTACAAGCTTGATAATGAAGCTCTGCCAGTAAATATTCGTCCTCATCCCTATGAGTTTGAGCTTTACTACGACATCTAAGCAAATCTCCTGATTTATTGTCAATAAAAGTAAACACCCCTAACCGCCTATCTATGGGCGGTTTATTTATTTGTATATAACTCATTTTCAATAATCAGGAAAATAGGCTATTATCAATAAGATAACGTTCTTGACATTAAGATGCCCCCCACCACCACTGACTACTCCACCGACTCTCTGAAGGCTGAGCTAAATGCTAAGGGTTTGCGCATGACCCCGCAACGGGAAGTGATTCTGGATACATTTCAAAATCTGCCGGAAGGCGAGCATCTTAGTGCCGAAGATCTCTGCACCTTGCTCAAGGACAAAGGTCACAATATTAGCCTCTCGACCATCTATCGATCGGTGAAGCTGATGGCGCGGATGGGCATTTTACGGGAATTAGAATTAGCAGAAGATCATAAACACTACGAAATAAATCCACCTAGGCCGCTGCATCATCACCATCTGGTTTGTATGAAAACCCGCGAGATTATTGAGTTTAAGAATGATGCAATCTTAAAAATTAGTAAGAAGGTGGCTGATAAGTTTGGGTTTAAATTGCTCGATTGTCAGCTTACGATTTATGGTGTCAGCCCTGAAGGGCAACGATCGATTTTCTAGTGTTTTTAGTAAAATTCATTCATGCTTGCTCCCGTCGATTGATTGCCTTGGCCAGACACTTGGTCAAACAAGTAAAGCGATCTAGGCTAACTTGGAGGTATAAATCTGCATTCTGGCTATGCTTACTCGCTTGTTTAGCCTGTGGCTTGATCCTGCCGTTGGGGGCGATCGCTAAATTACCGCCAACATTATTTGCTACATCAACCACTTCAGTTAGTCGATCTGATCCTGCCATAGATCAGGTAAATGATTTAGAACCACGCTACAGTGCTAAATCAACTGCCTCTCAGTTAGCTCCTCTTGCTCCCAGTAATCAGCCCCAGTTAATAGATCAGCAAATCTGCGCGGCTAATCTTGAAGCCCAAATCCAAAAGATTATTGATGATCCTGCCCTAGCGCGATCGCGGGTGGGAGTATATGCGGTAGCCCTAAATAATGATCCTAATGATGAACTGCTGGTTGATATTGATGGCGATCGGTTGTTTTTGCCTGCCTCTAATACCAAACTCTTCACTACTGCTGCGGCACTGCAAAGATTAGGTACAAACTTTAAGTTCCAAACCAGTTTAGCCAGCCGACTCACACCGGATCGCTCTGGACGCTTGAGAGCGCCTTTGATTGTAATTAGCAGTGGCGATCCCAGTCTTTCCCCACAACAGATTGAAGACCTGGTGACCCAATTAAAAGATGCTGGCGTTAATGCAATTAATAACTTGGAAATTCAAAACCCCAGACAGGATAATTCTAATTACTTTGGCTATGGCTGGGAATGGCAGGACTTGCCGGAATATTATGGCGCAGAGCCGCATCCACTGACGGTGCATGAGAATGTATTGGATTGGACGATCGCCCCGACCCAGTCTGGTAAAGCAGTTGAATTTACTTGGGCTGATCCATTATTAGCCGCTGGTTGGGTGGTGCGTAACTATGCGGCTACTAGTAAGGTTGATGGCGAATATACCCTGACGGTGCAACGCGTTGGTTTTAATAAAGAGTTGATTCTCAGGGGCAAGATGCCTGCTAATGCCACACCAGAGCTAGGCGCGATCGCAGTCCCCGATCCACGTCAACATTTTTTAAAGCTATTGCAAGCTGAGCTAAGGCGACAAGGAATAGAGCTACCAGGACTTGTAGATATCAGCAATCAGTTGCCCCCAGGTATAACGCAATCAATGATTGTGCCTACGCCGGGTATTATTGGAGACGTATCTAACCTGGCCACAGTTTCATCACCACCACTGGCCGATCTGGTTAAAAAAATCAACAAAGATAGCAATAATCTCTATGCGGAGTTAGTTTTGCAAGCGTTGGCAAGGAGAAGCCGCGATCGCAAAATTCCCCAGGAAACCGCCGACCAGATCTATACACAAGCGATCGAACAAGTTACCCAATTTTTAGACTCGCTAGGAATTACACCAGATAGCTATGCGATTGCCGATGGCTCTGGTTTGTCGCGGCATAACTTAATTGCACCGGAAGCGATCGTAACCTTGCTTGAGAAAATGCAGAATGATCAAGCATTTCGGGATTCCCTGCCGATCGCGGCGGTGGATGGCACAATCAGGAATCGATTTAAAGATACGATCGCGGCAAACAACCTGAGCGCGAAGACGGGTACCCTTAGCGGTGTGGTTACTTTATCTGGCTATGTGACTACCGTGGGTGGTGATGAAGTGGCGTTCAGCATCATGATTAATAATGGCAATCAACCCACTTGGCAGCTACGGGGTTATGTGGATCAAATAGCACTGCTGTTGGCTAATCTGGGCGATTGTTAGCAAGCTTTTAACCTGTGACCAATTCCTCGATCGCTTCTGGTTTAGTTGGCAACGCCGAGGTCAACACCTCACAACCAGAATCAGTAATCAAAACATCATCCTCGATCCTGATCCCCCGCACATCGGCAAAATCTGCCAATCGCTGCCAATCGACCAGATCCTGGTATTTCTCGCGCCAATCTTGGTTTTCGAGAATCGCCGGCACCTGATAAAAACCCGGTTCGATCGTCACCAACATGCCAGCACGCAACGGTCGATCGAGGCGTAAGTAACCCAGGCCAAAGCGATCGCTACGGGTGCGGCCAACCTCATACCCAGCCAGATCGCCCAAATCCTCCATATCATGCACATCCAAGCCCAGAATATGCCCAACGCCGTGGGGAAAGAACAAAGCATGGGCATCGAGATCGACCAGATCATCTGGTTTCCCCTTCAGAATACCCAGATCCACCAGCCCTTCCGCTAGAATCCTGGCCGCGGTTAGGTGAATATCGCGGTATTCAACCCCAGGCGCAAGGCGATCGATACAGGCATCATGGGCAGCTAGCACCACCTCATAAATTGCCCGTTGTGAAGCCGAAAACTTGCCCGATACTGGAAAGGTACGGGTCACGTCTGCTGCCCAACCCAACTCGGTTTCTGCGCCCACATCCGCCAGGAGCAGATCGCCTGGGCTGACAGGATGGTGATAATGTTCATTGTGCAAAACCTCACCATGCACCGTCACAATGCTTTGATAGGCACAGGTCATGTTATTGGCCATAATCACCTGTTCGATCGCAGCACGAATATCGGCTTCCCGTTTCGCTGACTTCGCCGCCGTCATGCCAGCTTTATGGGCTTCGATCGTGACTGAGGCTGCTTTCTTTAATTCTGATATTGCCCCTTGATCGTGACAAAGCCGCAATTCGACTATGGCTAGGGCAAGAGTACGATCGATCGTTGCTTCGTTCTCTCCTGGCTTAATTAGCGCTTGGCTGGAAATAGTTCTTTGCAATAATTGCTGCTGTTGTGCCAGAGTCGCTTTATCTTGAACGGGCAAGGTGGCGGTCTGGAGACTATTTCCATTTAACTTAGCAGCCAATTCTGACATTGGGTAGGCAGCATCAGCACCGATCGATTCAGCGATCTGTGCCCTGCTCGGTGTTTTACCATGCCATAGCTCGGCCGTAGCATTACTATCATCCATAAATAGCTCTAGCTTGCCCCCATCCAGGCGGATCGCTGCCTGTTCCAGTGGTAAACCAGCAAAATAAAGAAAATGACTACTAGCCCGAAACGGATAAACATTGGCGGGGAAATTTCGCGCTGTTCTGCTACCTGACCACAGCACAACTGACCCATTGAATCGATCGGCTAGTTTCTGGCGGCGCTGTTGTATTGTTGCTTTAAGCTGCATGTTTACCCCTGATTCCCATCACGCATTTATTTAAGTTTAATCTTTTGAGCTGCTGCCCAGAGAAAAGCCCAGTTACCAAGGATTATTAAAATTACAATCGCGCGATCGTTTTGATCAAACTAAAGTCTAAAGAGAAATCATTATTTGGTAGTGGTATAGAAGTAAGGATTTTTAGCAGATCACCATTGAGATAGTCTCGATCGCATTATCAAATATCCTTACATGTGCAGGACTACCCATTATTTTTATTGAATCCAGACTCAGCATATGTTACAGGTAATCAAGCTTGATCTTGAGAATCTATCAACGATTTAAACTACTAGCAAAATGATTAATTTACCCATTGAAAGCGATCGTCTTGTGATTCGCAAATTCATCCCCGCCGATCTAGAACCCTATTTAGAATTTATGCTCGATCCCGACTCGACCAAATACCTGGCCTTTGAGCCAGAACAGAAAACCAGCGCAGGGGCAACTGATCTATTCAATTATGTAGTTAGTTCCTATGCTGCCGAGAATCCGGCGGAAATCATTCATGCCTATGCGATCGCCCTCAAGCAAGACGATCGCTACGTTGGTTCCTGCGGTTTTTCGCCCTACGAGCCGCCAGACATTTATGAATGCTACTACAGCATCAATCAGGCCGATCGCCATAAAGGATATGCCTATGAAGCAATGCAGGCTTTGATTCGAGCGCTGGCAAATACCCAAGCAATTAATGAATTACGTGCCTATTGCGCACCAGCAAATTTGGCGAGTATTAAGCTTGCTCAAAAACTAGGTATGAGCGATCGGGGTAGCGCTAAGCATATGCATTCTGGCCTGGATGGGGTAATGTATGCGATTCAGTTGACCAATTGAGGGCAGGGAAAAACACCGATCGAACCCAGCTAGATAACCATTCAATCAAGGTAAAACTTACAGTTAGCCTACTCAGAACCTGTCTGGTTAGGAATTAGTGAATAATAAATCAAATACACATCTAGTCTTACTCGTAATTGCGAAGGGCGTAATTCTCTAGTCAAATGGAGATCGCTCTGTGCCAGCCCCAATAACAACCCCAACAGCTATAGCAACCATTGCCAGTGGCCAAAAAACAGCAGCGATTAGCAAGAAACAAGCAAAACCGTAGCAAAACAAGTCTATGGTTTGGTTTAGCTGCATGTTTAGCTATGATCGGTGGTGTTGCTTTAGCAATTACTAGCCATTTTCTCAAACCAGATTTTTCAACGCTCAACTCAATATTCCCACCAAAACAGCCAAATTCCATAACCCAGATGCAGCCAATCTCCTATCCCAACACTAAAACAGTCGATCAAGTTGATATTTATCATGGCATTGAAGTTAGCGATCCCTATCGTTGGCTAGAGGATGCTGACTCAGAAGAGACTAAGGCCTGGGTTGAAGCCCAAAATGAAGTCACCTTTGCCTTCTTGGAATCGATCGCTGCCCGTGAGCCACTCAAACAGCGGTTGACCGAGTTATGGGACTATGAAAAATATAGTGCGCCGTTTAAGGAAGGCGATCGCTATTTTTATTTTAAAAACAATGGCTTGCAGAACCAGAGCGTACTGTACACCCTAGAATCCCTCGATCAAGAGCCCCAGGTTTTACTCGATCCAAATAAGTTATCAAATGATGGGACGGTGGCACTGTCGGGATTGTCGATCGCCCGTGATGGTAAGCATCTGGCCTATGGTATCTCTAGATCTGGTTCCGATTGGGTGGAATGGCGGGTGCGATCGATTCTGACTGGTGAAGACCTGGCCGATCGGGTTGAATGGAGCAAGTTTTCTGGTGCGGATTGGACACCTGATCATCAGGGCTTCTTTTATAGTGCTTATGATCCGCCGGAAAGCGATGAAGCCTTGCAGGGGATTAACTATTACCAAAAGCTTTACTATCACCGCCTGGGCACCAATCAAAACCAAGATCTCCTGGTCTATCAACAACCGGAGCATAAGGAATGGGGATTTAATGGCTCTGTCAGCGAAGATGGTTCATATTTAATTATTAGCGTGTGGCGGGGTACTGATCCCAAGAACTTAATTTTTGTGATGCCGATCGCTGAGTTAGCTAAGATCTCCCAAGGCCAATCTGCCCAGGTAACTAAGCTAATTCAGGAATTTGAATCGGAATATCGTTTCATTGGTAATGAAGATACCAAGTTTTGGTTCCGGACTGACCGGGATGCACCACGATCGCGCCTGATTGCGATCGATCTCAACAATCCCAATCAAACCCAGGAAGTGATTCCCGAAGCGCCAGAAACGCTGCGATCGGTAAGCCTGATTAACAATCAATTTGTGGCTTCCTATTTAAAAGATGCCTACACTCAGATCAAAGTATTTAGCCTAGCAGGAGAATTTGAGCGGGAAATTGAATTGCCAGGAATTGGCTCTGCGGGTGGATTTGCTGGCAAGAGAGAAGATGCAGAGACGTTCTATAGTTTTACCAGCTTTACTTCGCCGCCCACGATCTATCGCTATGACCTAACCACAAATACCAGCACGGTATTTCGGCGACCACAGGTAGATTTTGAGAGCGATCGCTATGAAACCAAGCAGGTTTTCTATGGGAGTAAAGACGGCACTCGCATTCCTATGTTCATTACTCACAAGAAAGGATTAGATCTGAATGGACAAAACCCCACCTATCTCTATGGCTATGGTGGGTTTGGGGTTTCGCTTACTCCCAGTTTTTCGATCAGTAGCCTGGTGTGGTTAGAAATGGGTGGAGTCTTTGCGGTGCCGAATTTGCGCGGTGGTGGTGAATATGGTGAAGCCTGGCATCAAGCCGGCACGAAGTTGAAGAGACAGAATGTGTTTGATGACTTCATCGCCGCGGCAGAATGGTTAATTAGGAACGATTATACTAGTTCGCAAAAAATGGCGATCGGTGGTGGCAGTAATGGCGGCCTGTTGGTTGGTGCTTGCATGACCCAACGCCCAGATCTATTTGGGGCAGCACTTCCGGCGGTAGGGGTTTTGGACATGTTGCGCTTCCATAAATTCACGATCGGCTGGGCTTGGACTTCTGACTATGGATCGCCTGAAAATCCTGAAGAATTCAAGGTGCTCTATGCCTATTCGCCATTGCATAATCTTGAACCTGATACTAATTATCCTGCCACAATGATTACTACTGCTGACCATGACGATCGGGTCGTGCCTGCCCACAGCTTCAAGTTTGCAGCAGCTTTGCAGGCCAATCATGCTGGTGATGCACCGGTTTTAATCAGAATCGAAACAAAGGCGGGACATGGGGCGGGGAAACCTACCACCAAGCAGATCGAAGAGGCGGCGGATAAGTGGGCGTTTTTAACTAAGGTGTTGGCGATCGATTATTAGAAAAGATAAAGAAGCTAGGGAATTAGATTTTTTCCAGAAAAACGCTTGAACTCTTCCAATGCTACTTCCGCATCCGCTAAGCGAAAATCAAGCTCAAGTTTTCGGGATACTCTGGATTCTACATGTTCTTGGAGCTGAGAAATTATCCTAATTATTTTACTAAGTCTATAATATATATTTTGCCCACGTTTCTTCTGCAAATTAAAGCTGCGAGCATTAATGTAGGCTCCAAGAAGAATCATGATAAAGCAGCAACTAAATAACACAAGATACATTAGGGGGTAAACTCGGACATAGCTTAAAGAAGTGACAAATATAATAGGGGAGACAAAAGCAAATGTAAGAGTCAAGAGGTTAGCATTTCTATATAGCTTGTTTAACTCTTCGCATATTCTTAGCAACTTATTGGAATATTCTTCAAGTAGAGACATTAACACTTCCCTGTCATCATCATCGTAAATGGGAGGTGTATCCTTATCAGAACCCTTATCTACATCCATAGCACTCATACCTCTGCTCAAGTTAAAGAGGTTCCGATTAAAGACTCCACCGTATCGAAGAAATTTCTTAAATTGGCATCTCGTAGGCTACTATCGTATCCCTCAGCATTTGGTATCATAAGCTCTCCAGCAGCGGAAATATAGTTAGCGATCACAAGTGAGGCGGATAAAAATTCATGCTTAAAATTATTTGAGCCTATTTTGTTAGTGGCCTCTTCTAATATTTTATTGTAGTCTTCTTGCATATAGTGTTGTTTGACAAGCTGCCGATCATGCCACCACAAGTCTTGCTTAGTAACTAGAGTAATCAGTATGGTTTCTTTACTATCAGCAATTTCCAAGTATTGCAATAACTTTTTTAAAACATTAATTTCTCGATCGCGCCGATTCTGAGCATATACTTTTACAAAATCTCCAACATCCATACCTGGTTGATAAAGTTCATGATACTTGTAGCTGAAGCCTACGCCAGCTTCTCCAAAAGAATGATAGCCCCATGAAACAACATTAATAATGAGCCTGATCTGGCCGCCAGATATCAATCGAAATAGATCATTCCAGCTATTTTCCCTACGCTCTTGGCCTGGGGCAATAATAACTTTCCCAGCCAAATTGTTAGATAGCTTATACTCTTCGATTCTGATCGACTCCTGATATGGTTGAGAAAGATTATCTAGATCACCCGTTAAAATTTTTCCTAAAGTAGTCTTGCCAGTTCCACTAGCACCAAAAACAGCAATACGCAAATTTCCATTTGTTAGTCTGTTGTATATTCTTTTGAATGTTGGAAAGGTCTCTCTAGAAATTTGAACTAATCCTAATCCAGTGCTAACAGCATTAACGGTTTCAACAAACATATTGCTCATATTTTAATCATCTAGACAAGTTTATCCCATAAAATAAACATGTGATCAATGGAAGAACTGCTCTATACCCTGGTGGCACTGCTGCCGATCGCCACTGTTTTCTTATTGTTAGTGATTGCCAAGCGACCTGCTGCCCAGGTGATGCCGCTTTCCTATTTAGTAACTGCGATCCTTGCCCTTTTGATCTGGCGAGTTCCTTTGGTAGAAGTAGCCGCATCAAGTATCCAGGGTTTGGTGGCAGCCGCCGAGATTCTCTACATTGTATTTGGCGCGATCATGCTGCTGAATACGTTACAGGAATCAGGTGCGATCGCCGCAATTCGACAGAGCCTCCTAGGAATTTCCCCCGATCGCCGCGTGCAGCTAATTATCATTGCCTGGTTATTTGGTAGTTTTATTGAGGGAGCCTCTGGATTTGGTTCCCCAGCGGTAATTGTTGTGCCTCTGCTAGTAGCGATCGGCTTTCCGGCAATGGCAGCAGTGACCGCAGCCTTAATTATTCAAAGTACCCCATCGTCCTTTGGCGCAGTGGGTACGCCGATTCTGATTGGCATGAATACGGGCTTAGAAGATGTTCCCACCGTAACCGATCGCTTATCCGAACTGGGGTTAACTCAGGCCGAATATCTAGTAAATATTGGCCAATGGGCTGGTATTTTCAATGGCCTTGTGGGCAGCTTTGTGCCGTTGATTTTAGTGATGGTGCTCACTGCTGGATTTGGCGATCGCCAATCAATCGCTAAGTCTGTCTCTGATGGTCTGGCAGCCTGGAAATTTGCTCTCTTTGCTGGCTTCGCTTTCACCATTCCCTATCTGCTTACGGCGATCTTCCTAGGGCCAGAGTTCCCATCCCTAATTGGTGGCTTGGTCGGTCTTAGTATTGTCGTGCCGGCTGCGAGTCGCGGTTTTCTGGTGCCATCACAAACCTGGGATTTCCCATCAGCGGAGCAATGGCCGAGTAGTTGGGGTGGGCAGTCTATACAGGCTGATCCCAACTTGAGTAGTTCCCTTTCAGCGCGATTAGCCTGGTTACCCTATGTGTTACTTGGCTTTATTTTGATGTTGACCCGGCTGGAATTTTTACCGATTCGTGGCTGGTTGCAGTCAATCAAGCTGACTTGGCCTGGTGTCTTGGGCACAGAAATCTCGATCGCTAGCCAACCGCTCTTCCTGCCGGGGAGTGTGTTTTTGCTGGTGGTGGCGATCACCTTCTTTATGCATCGAATGCAGCCTAAGTCAATGCAACAGGCGATCGGACATGCCTTGCCTATGCTCCAAAAAACGACCCTGGCGCTGGGGGCAGCAGTCTTAATGGCGCGGGTCTTCATTAACTCTGGTGTCAATACTGCCGGACTTGAAAGTATGCCTCTCACCCTGGCCAATGGCATGGCAGCGATCGCGGGGCAGACCTGGCCATTATTCGCACCGATCGTGGGCATGGTGGGCGCTTTTGTGGCTGGCAGCGTGACAGTTAGTAATATGATGTTTTCGCTGTTTCAGTTTGGGATTGCCTCGGATGTGGGTGCCCCCACGGCGATTATCTTAGGCTTACAATGCGTGGGTGCTTCGGCGGGTAATACGATCTGTTCTGCGAATGTGGTGGCAGCGGAGGCCAGCGTTGGTCTAGCAGGGCTGGAAGGAAGCATTATCAGGAAGGTGCTACTACCTACGATCTATTATTTGGCTTTTACTGGCCTATTGGGTATGTTAGTTCTGCAATTCTTCCCTGCTGCGGTCTAACTAATGCGAGTAGTTCTTTATCAATACTGCGAAGAATCAACCATTTACTAAGTTCTTTTGATCAAATCGGCATTGAATTCGCCAATTAATTCTCTTGTTTTTGCAGAAATATTTAAATAGTCAAAGCAGATCTTGGTAATTAAAACTGTTGCTGGACTGATGTTGCGGCCTTGCTCCTGCTTGACTTCCTGATAGGTAGCCTGGGAAATTTTTGCTAATCTTGATTTCGTGGCTGAGTCAAAATCAGGAATTGGAATCCTGGCCACATAACCGGAGGTGATCATATTGGTGCGAATTAGGATTCCCCTCACTAAATAACTAACTAAGCCTGAGTTTAAATAGGCGATCAACCACCAGATATCTTGCCGATCGCAAATAATATTTGCATTCACGCCATAGGCACTGCCGGGTGGTAGGTAGCAGGCTGAGAATGGAACTCCCATCGAAGAACAGGTGATCCCAGGCTGATAGAGTAGATGGGGATTGCGAACGGAAAAATTTTTAATCTGCTTGGCCAGGGCAAGGAAACGATCGCAAATATAGGCATCTGGGCGGGTGTAGAACTTACGCGTACCAGGATTTTTGTAAAAAGGCACAGAAAAACCAGGCTGGGGGCGATCGGCTAAATACTTACGATCGTTGCCAGTGGAAATTCCGGTCACACAGTTAAATCGTTGTCCTAGCCTTGGTAGTTCTTTGAAGAGATGTTTAATTTCGGCTGGTACTTCTAATAGAAATTCATGGTTGTCGCGGTTCCGATCGCTCGCAAGATCGCCAAGCACAATATCCTGCTCTTGGGTCAGGGTAAATTCTTCTTTTTGGAGAATGCATTGAAATTCACTAGTTGAACTAGGGCGATTGCAGATTTTTATTTGATTACCCAAATCCCCAAACTGCTTTCCCTTCTGCAAAATCATGATGCAGGTGCGTACATCTGCGCCCTGGGGCTTAAATAAATCCGTGGGGCAGAGTAATAAATAATGGATTGTGGTCTGTGCCAGGATCTTTCTTCTTAGCTTAGTGTGGGCTTTGGCTGTCAAAAACGAATCGAGCGTGATTAGGCCGATCGCCGCACCCTCAGCGGCCAGATCGATGATCGCAGATAGGAACATGGAATACATGTTATGAACGCCCACATCGTGGAACAGTCTTTTTAGCTCCGTTTTGTTTGATTGAATATAGTTAACCTCATGGCAGTTGTAGGGTGGGTTGGCGATCCAATAGTCAAACTGAGTAAAGTCGATCGCAGTTTGAGGCAGGGAATCAGGCGATCGGGCTGCTTGATAGAGGTCAATAAAATTATGGTTTAAGAATTGAAAGAATTGATAATTAATGGGAGTAGCAAAGTCAACCAGATCAATTCCGGTTACTCGCTTGCCGGCGCTCGCAAAATCAGCAACTAGCTCACCCTTCCCCACACAGGGATCGATCACGTTCTCGCCATCAGATCGAATTTCCAGCAGCTTGCGGGTTAGGAATTTAGCCACAAATGGGGGCGTAGCATAGTAACCGATCGACCTGCGATCCTTGCCACAATCTGTTGCTACGGTTTTTGAATGCCTGCCCATATTGTGTTGCTCAATTTGCTCAACTTATAACTAATTCAATTTTGAAGGAGAGGCATTACATAATCCAAAGATGAAAATGCTGCTAACCAAGATATCAAATTTATGCCTGATATCAGTTTGACCGATCGATTAATTGTTAAATCATGCCAACCATGTGCAATGCCTTCGCAAGAGTTCTAATATACGTCCTAAACCTAGAAAAGCAAATCATGACAAACCGCCTGGCTATATATGCCAGCTTTGACAATGGGAATTTGATTAATGCAAGTTGTATATTGAGGCGATCGCATATTAAATCATAAGTATGCTGGCTGGTACAAATTCACCCAGGACATAATTGAACCAGGAAAAATGAATCGGCTTAAGGTGCTGGTAATTGCAGTAAGGCTGAGGAAGAATTGCGATCGCCACTAATCTAGTGCATTAAGAAACCTGAAGATCGCCACCAGTGTTTTGTAACATTTTTTACAATTTAGTTAGCGGTGCATATATATCAATGCATCTGGAGGTGAGGGGAATTAAGTTTTCTGCTGGTAGATCGATCGTGGCTTAGCCTGGTGGAGTTGCATCGTAGCGATCGTGATGGGTTGTAACTACCAGTCTAAAAATCACTAAATCCATTAAATCAAATCTGGGAGTAAGGAAAATGACTACTTCAATGAGAGTAAAAGGAATGGTCGCTCAAATGCATGGTTGGGGCGATTGGGAGTTAAGGGAGCTGATCGACGAGGTAGAGAATCTGCGCGATATGAACATGCGGTATCAGATGCCTACTGTAAAGCCAAAATATCGGGTTGGTGGCTCGGCCTCTTAAGGCTTGATTATATATTTGGCTATATAAATGCTGGGAGCGATCGCTATCCTTGCCAGGGCGATCGTTTGAAGCTGCCCTAGATATTCTCGCCAGGGCATCACAATGCTGACTTGGTAAATAAGATTTGGTTGGCAAAAAGATGATCTTGCCATTGGCTGTAGTACATTAAATGCTGTAGCGCACAGCAAGATGCTTAATGTGAGTCTAATGGCATATCGATATTACTTTGGCTATGGTTCTAATATTGTGATTGCGGGGATGCAAGAGCGCTGTCCAGGGGCGATCCTGGTCGGTGTTGCCGAGCTACCCAACAATCGCTTTTTAATCAATAGTCAGGGTGTGGCCACGGTTGTTCAATCACCGGTTAGCAAAGTTTATGGGGTGGTATGGCAAATCACGCCGGATCACGAGGCGGTGTTGGATGACTACGAAGACATAGACCTGGAGCTATATGAACGGGCGATCGCCCAGGTGAACCTGCTCAACTTGCCGATCGATTCGGAACCGGTTGCACCGATCGAGGCATTGATCTATATCGCTACCGATGAGCTGTCTGGCATTCCTATGGATGGCTATTTGGAGGAAATTGTGGAGGCAGCGATCGGCCACAGCTTCCCTGATTATTATGTGCAAGAGTTGAAGGAATGGTTTTTATAGTTCAATCCTTGCGGGTGGACTGAATTTCGAGTGGGTTGAACCTAACGGTTTGCGATGTATGAACCATGCTCTGGCTATCTCCACCCTTGCGCCACAGACTGCCATACTTGAGTTGCTCCAGGCATTGCGGCATTGAGACTATTTCCAATCTTCCCAATCTTCATTAAAGATTGAAGTATCGGGGAAAGAAATTGGATTGCCGTTTTCCCTTAAACGTTGCTGAAAAGCCTCTAGCTGCGGTTCCTGGCGTGGTAGATCGTCCACCATTTCAAAGGGCGCGATCGCATTTTCGAGGGCGAAGTCTGCCACGGTGCCGGCGGCTACTCCCGAAGACCATTCAAAGGAATGCACCCGATAGGCAGCAGCGGCAATGTGACTGGTGGCAACGCTTTTCCCGGCCACAATCAAATTATCTAGATTTTGAGGGATCATCGCCCGCAACGGAATCTGGAATGGATAGGCCTGCCCCTGGCCGCGTCGTTCACCAGGGCGTTCAAAATTACCAGGGGTTTCCACTGGATACTTAACCAAACAGGGATGAAAGTCGATCGCATAATGACCAATACCCACCGCATCGGGATAAATGGTCGATCGGGCGCGTACCGGAATTTCGGCACTATCAAGATCCCCACTGATCACCGCTGCCTTTTCCAGACCAGCGATCGCCACCCGCAACTTGCGATACATATCCTCTGGCAGATTAGTCTTGTAATATTCATCGTTATAGTCGCGGCGCGAAATATCGATCTCAGCGATCTTAAATCCTTCTGGATTACCCCAACTAGGTCTGCCAATAATTCTTCTGCCTTCACGCATATAGGGATACTTCGACAGGCCATGCTCAGTTCCCATCGGCGAATCAAGACCAGACAAAAAGCGATTATTGGGGCGAGGCTGCTTAATGCTAGGCTGACTTTTTTCCTCCTCTGGTTTGGCAGTGGTAGCTGGTTTATCCAGACGCGAATCAGTGGTGCCAGAAACCAACCAATGGAAATAGCCCCAGGAAATCCGCTCCCCTTCGGACAGGGTTTTTACCCGCAGTCCACCCAGCCAACCGCCAGGATTAAGCTGACCATTAGATTGCAGTTGATCGCGGCTGTAGATCAAATTATCCTTGCTGGTGCCAGGGCGATAGTCATTCCCCCAGGTCCAGTTCTGCATCGAAATATCCCCCACCACGATCGCCTCTTCTTCCTTGTAGAAGCTAAAATCAACAGTCTCAAAGAATTCTGGCGTGGGAGTATGAATGCGGCGATAGGTAAATACAAAGGGGAAGCTGGCCAAACGTTCTAGCTCATAGCTGTAGTAGGGTGCATATTGGGCGTATAGCTCAGGGGTTTGATGATTTTGTGGCTCCGCCGTGGCTTCCATCGCAAAGGTGTAGGTAAATCCCTGAGTGCAGTAGTTATCAGCTGTTTTACTTGATGAAGATGGTTCGCGGGGCGAGAGGGGATCGATCCCCAGGCGATAGGGGACATCGGCCAAGCCGACAATCTCACCCGTCTCGGTTGCTTCGATCACATACCAATCAGGGCTATTTGCTGGTCTTGGCACAGGTAAACCTGTTTCTGGATCTGGCTTTGGTGGTTGGGGAATGAACTTAGTGACTGTTTTGGTAAACCGCTCTGAATTATCATAGCGATAGGCTTCCGGCATGATCTGCGACAATGGAAACGTATTTAGTGGCGGCGCTCCCGTTGCGGGGGTGTGGGTAATGGCGATCGCGCTTCTAATCTGGCCATCGGTAATTTCTAGATCCTTAATTACCGTGGAAAACAGCAAATTCAGCTTACCGTTTCCTTCCGCTTCTGCTTCTCTGAGCAGACCCAGCAAAATCTCATGCCCATCCTGGGGAAAAAAACAGGAGGCACTGACCCAGCACCCACCAGGATTGAGCCTGCCATATTTTTCCTCGATCCGATCGCGCAGTTTTTTATAGCCCCGATCGTAAAATAGCATTTCCCTTTGCGTCGGTCTTTCATCCAAAGCAGAAGTACCCTGCGCTGAAATCTGCCCCCCAACCCAATCGGTAATTTCAGTCATGCAGACAGTGCGCCCCGCCAACAATCCTTCATAGGCAGCGGCTGTTCCCGATAGGCCACCACCAACAATCAAAATCTCGCATTCTATTTGTTGATCGATGCGGGGAGGTTGAGCAGCATTGACGGGAGCCGCGATCGCTACGATCGTAGTGGTGATCGCTGTGGTAGTGGCAAAGCTGGTTGCAGTCAAGAATTGGCGCAATTGCATAGCTTAAATCTAGTTCCTGATTCCTAAATTCTTAAAACTTAAATCTTGGTGGATGTGGATTACGTGGATGCGATCGCCATTGATCCAACTAGTCGGTGGCTGTCCAGGCGATTGATACGTGATTAAATTGATACGTGATTAATAGTAATGCTTGGTCAAGGCTATGACTAACTAACAAATAGCTGAATCACAAATAATCAAGGTTGAAATGCAGCGCTAGTTAGTATCCATAAATTTCTATGGCAGTTGATGCCAAGGCAGATTATGACATACTTAGGCTCGATCCATAATTAATCCTTAATCGATATTTAAGATTGCATGTAGTTAAGTCAATCCATAGCTAATCTACTGCCGATCGATCGACTATAGATGCGCCCGCTTTGCGGCCTTTAGGCCAGAATTTTAGATTATTCAGGCCAAGAGTTGATATTTAAAGCCAGAAGTTGATATTTCAAACCGGAAGTTGATATTTTAAACCGGAATTCTATGTTGATCGCTACCACAGGTCAAGGCAGACTGATAATATTTGGGGTGGATCGCAAACATCAAGGTTTTGAGTAGAGCAATTGAGTAAAGCAATTATGACAGAGTACAACTGGTCGGCTTTATTGCAGCAGCTAATCGATCGCCAATCCCTATCCGCTGAACAAGCTACTCAGCTAATGGAAGGTTGGCTAGCCGGAGCGATCGCCCCAGAAATCTCTGGTGGCATTTTGACCGCCCTGCAATGTAAAAGCGTGGATGCAGTGGAATTGGCGGCAATGGCCAATGTGTTGCAACGCTCTTCGTTGGGGCAATCAATGTCTACCGGTAATTTGCCGATGTTGCTCGATACCTGCGGTACGGGTGGTGATGGCAAAAGTACCTTTAATATTTCCACCGCAGTGGCGTTTGTGGCTGCCGCTGCTGGAGTTCCGGTCGCAAAGCATGGCAATCGCGCTGTTTCCAGTAAGTCGGGCTCTGCTGATGTGCTGGAGGCTCTGGGGATTAAGCTGAACTCGCCAACGGAAAAGATTCATGCCGCGATCGCGGAAGTTGGCATTACCTTTTTGTTTGCCCCTAGTTGGCATCCGGCGATGAAAGCGGTTGTCCCAATCCGCAAGGCACTGAAAATTCGCACCATTTTTAATCTAATTGGGCCATTGGTAAATCCGCTCTTGCCCACTGCCCAGGTTCTAGGGGTCTATAATCAGGAGCTAATTGCGATCGTGGCGGAAGCCCTTAAAATCATGGGGCGGCAACAGGCAGTGGTTCTCCATAGCCGCGAGGGTTTGGATGAAGCTGGATTAGGCGATCTCACCGATCTGGCGATCGTGGAAGGCGATAAGGTGGAACTAAGCACGATCGCATCGGCAGAAGTGGGGCTAGCATCAGCACCGATCGAAGCTTTGCAGGGGGGCGATGTGGCCGCAAATGCGGAAATATTGCGATCGCTATTGCAGGGTAAAGGTACAAAGGCGCAAAGGGATTGTGTTGCTTTAAATGCTGGGATTGCTCTGCGCATCACTGGTCAGTCGGCAAGTTGGCAAGCAGGAGCTAACCAAGCCGGCGAAATCATTGATAGTGGTGCAGCGTGGCAAAAACTAACCGAACTGGTAGATTTTTTGAGTAATTAGGTAATCATCAAATAATTATCAAAAACAATTGCTCGGCCAGAGTTTAGGTTGCCATACTGAGATCGCAATTGAAACCTCAAGAACTTGATGTGAGTCAGAATAGTTACTGACGCATTCAAAATAAAGCAAGCGATCGCCAGGATCTAGTATGGCTAACTTTACCAGACCAGCTTGAGCAGCTATGCCTTGAAATGAATAGCTAGAGCCAGATTGGCACTGTATTTATCCTCAATTTATACTTATGGTTAGATTTGCGTTCATGTCCTGTCATGTTTAACTTTGCAAGGAATGGAATAGTTACCTATTTGTGAGTAAGTTGATTTCACTGCCTCTATCGCAGGTGTTATTTTTAGTAAATCGTAATAAAAATACCGAGATCTTTACTTTTTGAGGTAATAATTAGATTAAGTAAGAACCGACTTAAATTTTTGAGCCGGGGCATAAACCAGCCCTACTAGCTCAGAGTTATTAGATTATCTGGATGGTATTGGTTGGGTTGCCTTTGAGTTAAGCCTGCATCTGCATTGAATTGAAACAGAGAATAATCGGTAATGGCGATCGCCTCAGACTGATTAGTTGCAATTTACACGGCTCTCGAATGTGACACGTTTTTAGAGCCAGATATTTTGACTATTGGGATTCCTACCATACATGTGTTTGTCTAAAGTCTGCTTAATTGGACATTGGTCTAATCGGTCAAGCCAATTAGCAACAGCGATCGGTTCAACCTACTCCTAATTGGGGGCTTGAAACTTAGATTAGGTGCATCACAGTTATTCACGGCGCTTGAACCTAATTTATTCAAGCAATGAGGGGATGCGGTCATGTCAAAAATAAATCTTATTATTGCAGATGCAAATATAAAAAATGCGCTTGAATTACGCAGCACGCTGATGCGGTTTGGCTACCATGTGGTGGCGATCGCTAGTAGTAGCCAGGAACTGATTGCGCTAACCGGGGTACTAATGCCGGATCTGGTAGTTACTGAAATTAGCTTAAAGGAAAAAGCTGATGGCATCGAAGCAGCGGCGATCGTGCAGTCGGAACTGTATGTTCCAGTTGTATTCCTGACCGAGCAGATCGATTATCCATTGATTACCCAGGCTCAGAATATTAAACCCTATGGTTTTGTGGTTAAGCCAGCGTCGGAAATGCAATTGCAAATAGCGATCAAAGTTGCCCTGGATCGCCACCATGCTAAAACTGGGATCAGGCAGCAACTTTCTCAAGCTGAGAAACTCAAAGCATTTAAATCAGAGCTAATCTCCATGCTTTGTCATGATGGTCGCGCCCCACTAACCTCAATTTTGATGTCTCTTGACCTGATCCAACGGTATGAGGAGAGAGGCACTGAGGCTCAAAAGCTAAGATGCTTGAATCGGATTAAGGCTTCCGTAGAGCATCTCAATCAGTTGATGGAAGATGTTCTCACCACCGATTGTGCTGACACTACTTCAGAACAGCTCCACATAGCACCGATCGATCTGGTTGATTTTTGTCGGCAGGTAATCGACGAAGTTAGCCATAATAGTGGCGATCGTAATCAAATAGAATTTCATAGCCTCGATTGTTCGCAGCTGTTTTATACCGATCAACGATTGCTACACCATATTTTGTATAATCTCATTTCTAATGCAATTAAGTATTCCCCTGCCAATGGCAAAGTTGAGGTGTATCTGGCTTGCCTTGATTCGGAAATAGAAATCAGGGTATGCGATCAGGGCATTGGTATTCCTGCTGGTGATGTGGCAAGGTTATTTAATCCCTTTTTCCGAGCCAGGAATGTTAGTGGCCATCGGGGTAATGGTTTGGGCCTAACGATCGTCAAGCGGTGTTTAGACAATCTGTCTGGTAGCATCAGGGTTAGTAGTGAGGAAGGTAAGGGGAGTATGTTTACGATCCAGTTACCTCAACTCAACCAGACAACCCAGCCGCAGATCGAGCTGTTCAAATACAACTAATTTAGCTGTCTAGTTGGTAGCCAAAAATTTAAATCGACCATTTTAATTAGCGCTCCCTAATAGCATCTGCACATGGGATGTTTATAAATTGCTAATCGCCATATGCGATCGAATTGTTCTTTGCCCTCAAGTAATCAGGTAAGTGCTAGCTCTCTTCGTCACCCCTTCTAATATATTTCGCCTCTAAATAATCTTCGGGTTCTACCTTAGCTACCTGATCAGCATCATAGTATTCGTCATAACCATCGGGTCGTTGCTTGGGTGGATATTCTCGCATCTCCTCTTCGGGTAGATCTTCACGCTTATACGGGGTGCGACCGCCATAAAAATTACCATCCACCCATTCATCTATATTTTTTTCCCTGCCAGAATTATCACGATCGCGCCCAAAGTCGGTTATGGGGCGATCATCCAGTCGATCTTCCATTTGATCTTCCATTTGATCAGAGCTTGGTGATGCGCTGGATCTATTAGATCTATTGATGCGTGGTGAATAAACAACTTCTACATCTGGCCGTTCTGAATCATCCACATCATCCACATCATTCACAGCGGCGCTCGGCTCGTAGTAAATATCATAATCATCCTGCTGATCTGCTTGAATCGTAGTGTAATTGTTTGACTCTCGATCGTTCTGCCGCTCATAACTATTATAACTATTGCTATTGCCAGATTTTGAAGTAGACGAAGGGGGCGGGTCAAAATCAACTGGACTACTGCGTTCTGGTTGGCGATCGCCACCTAACCAAAAGGAAAACAAATTTATGACATAGGCTGAAATCGCACCGCTCACAAATGCCGCGATCATCGCTAAGCTAAGCGGCATCGAAATAGAGACAAACCCTAGGAAACTAAGTGTGATTGAATTAGCAAGATTTTGCAACACCAGTGCTGCCAAACCTGCGATCGCCGTTGCCAACAGGCCAAACCGAAAGATTGGGAATGGTTCAGCCTTACGTTTGGATTTCTGGCGATTACGATTTCTGGTCATGGTTTGGTTGGAGCGGCTGATGTGCTGCTAATACCTTGCTTATCTACTTAAATATTACTCCGAAATATTATTCCGAAATATTATTCCGGCCCTGCCAACGGTTGATCAAATCAGCGTCAATGCCAAACTGATCAAAGACACGAGCCACCACAAAATCAACCAGATCCTCGATCGACTGGGGACGATGATACCAGGCTGGGATCGCTGGCACAATTTTGGCTCCTGCTTCTGCCAGGGCAGTTAAATTACGCAGATGAATCAGACTAAATGGCGTTTCGCGCGGCACAACCACTAGTTTACGCCCTTCCTTGAGGTGCACATCAGCGGCACGTTCGAGCAGATCGGAACTAAACCCGTGGGCGATCTTCGCCACTGTGCCCATGCTGCAGGGAATCACCACCATGCCAAGGGTGCGAAATGAGCCACTGGCAATGTTTGCACCAACATCCGACCAGGGATGACAGATTAACTTACCGCCATTTTCCTGGCATTGATCGCGCCAGAATTGCGTCTGGGCTTCGCAATTGGCAGGCATCTGCACATCATATTCTTCATTCCACACCATCAGTGCGGATTTGGAAGCCACTAGCTCCACCTGATAGCCAGCAGCCAGCAAAAACTTAAGCGATCGCACCGCATAAATCATGCCCGATGCACCGGATACACCTACGGTAATGATATTTGCGTTAGAGCCGTTAGCGCGATCGCTGTTGCCCCGACTTTGGGTCTGAGGATTGAAATTGTTGATTTTTGATTCGGTTGTATTCAAGGACTTGATCTTGCTACTTGATCTTACTAAAGATATGAGGGCGTAAAAATAACCTAATTAACTGGGTCTAATTGATCTAATTGGCCAAATTCAATTAAATAAATTTAGCGTTTCCTGGCAATATTCGCTTCGACCCAAAGCAGCAATTAGCAAATTATGGGATATGGGGCGATCGCCTATAGAAAACAGTAATCTATAGCGTAAAAGTAAATTCCTTAGCCAGTAGCCCAGGGGTGAGCACCCCACCCAACGATCGACTGTAGTAGGTGCCAGTATCCGGCTGGAACTCGCTGAAATTGGTCAAAGCTGCCAAGTTTTCACCCAGAAAGCTATAGATGCTGTGATCGAACCGTAGATTCTCGATCGGCGCGATAATTTCGCCACCCTCTACCCAAAAGCAGGCATAGCGGGTCATGCCAGTAATGCGGCCACCAGGCCGATCGCTCCAGTTTAAATAATGCAAATTGGATAGATATAACCCCGTATCCAGTGCCGCTAAAATCTGCTCCCTGGGTAAATTGCCCGGTAAAATCTCCGGCGATCGCATCCCTTCACCGCGATCGGCTCCATTAGCTGGCTTGCCATATTCCGCCGCACTACGGGCGCTGACTAATGTATTCACCAGTTTACCGTTAGCGATAATTGGCAATTGCTCCGGTGCGATTTCACCCAAACTATTAAACTGCGGCACCATGCCGTTAGCAAAGTTTTCCTGGAGCGTAAACAATGGCGATAGCCGCTGCTCTTTTTGCCACAGCTTAATCAAAGCACTACTACCCTGTTGTAATCCGGCTTCCCCCACTACCCAGGCCAGAAAATAGGCGATCTCAGCCATTGCTGCTGGTGCTAGGTAAGTACGATAGGTGCCACGATCGACCTGGTGGGCAGGGCGCTGGAGTACCTGGAGTTGTTGTTGTGATTGAGTAACCTGAGCGACATATTGCGATTGTTGCCAATCTCTGCCCGCATAGCTACCCTTGATCGCTCGATCGCTCTGTCCGCTGCTGCTGCTAACACTGGCAAACATGGAATAATCTACAATAAAAGAATCGGTGGCGAACCAATGGCGCTGGCCAGATGAGTTGGCACTGGCGCGAATTACTACCCCGGCTGAGTAAAGACCCACATAATCAATTTGTTGAATTGGTGCCAGGATTGCCTCGATCGCGGTGGCTGGCTCCAGCAAGTTACCCACATACACAGCACGGCTGGATGCCTCGCCACTGGGCGCAACGGTATAGGGGTTCTCTGGTAATTGAGCCACTTCCTGCCGCAGATAATCCAGGTTTTGCAGGGCGATCGCCACATCAATCGCCGACTCACCAGTAAAGACAAACTCCGCATAGGCTTCACGATGATCGCAAATTAAATTAACCGACAGCGTGCCATCGTCCACTAAGCCCGTTTGGCGCACCCTGGCGCGATTGAAGCGAGTAAACTGGCTGCGTTCGCATTGCAAGCTAATCGTGATTTGTTCAGGTGCTTGCAATTGATTGAGCAGGGCATCCACCACCTGATTGAAGCTGGCTTCGAGCTGTGCTAGTTGGGCGGTGGCCGAAATATATTCGGGGCGATCGCTGACAGTGGTTGAGGCCATAACTGGGGTCTTGAGATTAACTGATTGGTAGTTCGATCGTAAACGTAGTACCGCGATTAACTTCACTTTGGAAGCTAATTCTACCACCTTGGAGATCGACTGCTTTTTTGACGATCGCCAGCCCCAAGCCAGTGCCAGAGATATTGCCTACATTTTTGGCTCGATAGAAAGATTCAAATAAATTCTCTTGATCAATTTTGGGAATACCAATACCACGATCGCTTACTTTAATTACCGCCACTGGGATCTGGCCAGGCTGATCGGCTGCTGGATTGATGTTGCCGACATTATGATCATCAATTGAGTAGGTCGCAACAGGAGGCGATGGAGCTATTTGCGTTGTGTGCTCTGCTTTTACCGCGCTTGAATCTGGCAATGGCAATGAATCAGAGCTGGATGTCGAGCCAGTCTGAGATACCTGAGAGATCTGAGATAATGGTTCGGCTAAAGAAGCGATGTATTTGTAGGTTATTTCAAAATCTACCTGCTTTTGCTCTGGCGAATATTTGACCGCATTGGTGAGCAAGTTAGAAACGATATGCCGGATCAGTTTGGGATCGACATAGGCAGGCTGATGACAAATTTTTTCTGCTTCCAGGTCGGGAATCTTCAAGCTAAATTGAATGATTGGGCGATCGCCTGACATCAATTGAATTTCCTCAATGATTTCTCGGCAAAAGGCAGTTAGATCGATATATTCTGGCTTATAAGTAAGTTTGTCTGCCTCCACCTGACCAATCAAAATTACTTCTTCAAGCAAGCGGGTCATGGCATTGACTGACTGGCGAATTTTGACCAATCGCTTGATTCGCTTTTCTTGGGATAAATGATGCCAACTGTGCTCCAGCATGTCCGCCGCCAACATAATTATACTCAAAGGGGTGCGGAATTCATGGGACACAGTCGTCACAAAATCCGTTTTGAGATCATAAAGCTGGCGCTGTTTTTCTAGGGTGCGATAAACTTCCGCTTCTGCACGCTTGCGATCGCTAATATCACGATCGATGCCTCGATAGCCAATAATCTTACCGTCTGGGTCATAGCAAGGTACACCACTGGTTTCAATCGTCACGATCGAATTGTCTTTGTGGATATACATATTTTCACAGGTAAAGGGTTGATCTGGCTTAATCAATGGGAACTGGTTGATCTCAGGGGCTTGGTTGTGATGCTCTAGTTCCTGATTGGTTTCTTGATCTAGTTCTTGATCGGTTTCTTGATCAGTGGCAATCAGGGCGATTGCTGTCCGGCCAATTAACTCCTCTGGTTCATAACCGAGCACCCGGCTAATCTGGGGGCTAATATAGGTATATTCAAGCTCTGCATTCATCTCCCACACCACATCACTACTGGTTTCAACTAAGTTGCGAAAACGGGATTCGGCGGCCTGTCGATCGCGCATTTCCTTACGAAGTTGGGTGATCAGGTTTTCTAGATCGAGCGTCCGCTCTTGTACCCGCTGCTCTAGCTTGATATTCAGCTCTTGTAGTTTTGATTCAACTTTTTTGCGTTCAGTAATGTTGGTGCTGGTGCCCACAATGCGATAAATTTTGCCATTTCGATCGCGCCAGGGGGTGAGTGTGGTCAGCCACCAGGACGCTTGGCCTTGAAACGGAAGCCACTCTTCATAGGTAACTGACTTACCCGCATCGATACAATTGTCATAATGCCGAATTAAATCAGCAACAATTTCCGGCGCGAAGAGTTGATGTGGCGTTTTACCTTGAATATCTTGATTGGTAAGGCCGGTTAACTTTTGATGAGCTGGATTCAAGCCCACATAACGATACTCTTTAACTTGATCTGGCCTTGCCCGCTCCCAAATTACATCAAACACAAAAATTGATTCTGCCACCCCCGTATAAATGCTGCGCAAGAACTGCTCACTTTCTTCTAGCTTGGCGGCCGCCTCTTTAGTTTTGGTCACATCGCGCAGGGTGCCGGAAATACCAATCGCCATGCCATGATCATCGGTGAGAAGCTGGGCATAGACCTTGAACCAGATTGTATGGCCTTTTTTGCTGGTACAACGTAATTCAAAGTGACAATATTCAATTTGCTGATCTACAAGGCGACGAAATTCGCTGAGATAGAGATTAAGATCCTCTCTATGCACAAAATCCAGTGAGTTTTTATTAATAGTTTCACTCAAACTAAATCCAGTGCTAGCAGTCCAGGCTGGATTGAGGAAAGTCCAAATCCCCAGCTCATCGGTTTGGAATACCACCTCACGCAGACTTTCTACCACCCAGCGATATCGCTCTTCACTTTGCCGCAAGCGTTGTTGAGTTCGTTGCCGATCGCTGATATTGGTGGCCACGCCGATTATGCCGCTAACCTGGTCTAGCTCGTCAAATAGAGACGTGTACCAAATTTCATAGGTAATGCTGTTAAACTGGCGGATACTGCGGAAAGAATCGCCAGCTAGGGCACGATCGATATCATTAATTACTTCTGGCGCGTCCTGATAATACTCATAAACCGATTGCCCCACCAATTCACCCGCAACCAGGCCAAGATCCTGCAAACCTTGCCCCTCAGAAATCGTAAAGACTCCTTTGGCATCGACACCAAAAAGGATCACCGGCAAATTAGTAATTACTGTTTGTAACCGCTTACGACTCTGCCGTAATTCTTCATTGGCGGCAACCTGCTCGGTAATATCGTGAAAATACCAGATCCGGCCCTGATAGTTGCCCTGTTCACTTAAAACTGGGACTGAATGCCAATCAAACACACCGCCTTCATGCATCCAAACTTGATCATGGCTACAAGATACGGTAGTTTCGGCAGATTCGGCTAAAGCTGTACTGTGTGAATTTAGATCGAGCCGATCGGTCACCAATCTCAATAATTCAGTCTCCTGAAGCTGCTGAATCTGAGCATCACTGATCTGCCACATTTGGCAAAACCGATGGTTATAGGCGATCACCCGCCCCTGCTCATCCACCACCAGAATGCCATCCACAGCAGCATCCTGTTGGGCTTGTAGCATTGAGTTGCTGCGGTGTAATGCAGCTTCGATTTGTTCACGTTCGACTAATTCGGTTTGCACCTGCCAGAGCAGTTCTGATTTCTGGATGGCGATCGCCACATGCATACCTAGTTGCGCCAGTAACTCAATTTCTGCCGATTGCCATTGGCGCGGTGCATTACATTGGTGCGCGATCAAGAGCCCCCAGGTATTTTGATCAATTTGAATGGGCACAACCAGGATCGCTTTGACCGCCAGTTGCTCTAGCACTGCTAGCAAACAACCAGGCATCTGCATTTGGGAAATATTGTGAATTGCCAGATTTTGCCCCTGGAAATAGGTGCGGGTAATTTCACTATTGAAACAATGGGCTTGGGCTACATTTCCCAGCGTGGTGGGCCAAGGGGGCAGGGCTGCTTCGGCCACAACCTGGCTATTGGCAAATTGATATAGCAAGACCCGATCGCAGTCTAGGAATTCTCTGACCTCGGTCACGATCGTATTGAGCACCGCATTTAGCTCCACCGAACGGTGAATACTCAGGGTAATACTGGCAATCAGGCGATCGCGCTTGTGCTGGGCTCTGAGTTCCCTGGCATTTGACCTGACTTGAGCCACAATCAGCTCAGTAGAAGGATAGGTAGTGGTGCATAGCTCGGACTGATCGGGATCAGTAACCTCATCACAAAGCTCACTCCAAATCTGTCGCTGTGCGGTTATATTTTCACCGGTGCCATAAATCCAGCCTCGTTCGTCTTTGCACAGGTTCCATTTAATCCAGCAGTAATGGCCTAATTTATGCTGGTAGCGATGTTCAAACTCCAGCCGATCGCTGCGCCCCTGAGCATTCAGTCCACAACTATTCACGAGCTGATGGGCGGCGATCGTAGCATCTAAGTCTTCGGGATGAACCAGTTCCAACCAGTTGCGCGATTGCAATTCCGTCTCGCTCCAACCCAGGATCGATCGCCAAGCGGGGTTGATGTTATGTAAATGTCCTTCTGGAGCAATGGCACACAGCAAATTGGGAGACATTGCAAAAAATGTCTGGAGTTGAATATCACCCGTGTTCTGTTCTTGCATCAAACCCTTGCCAATATAGCTAACCAGGGCGGTGCGGCTATGCTAAAAATCACCGCGATCGAATCCGTCTGTTTAATCTTGACCACCAATCAATATTTACAAAGTAATATCATCCTACCTAAAAAGTATAGCCAGCCAAAACAAGATAATCGATTGCCCTGGTTAATGCTTAATAGAACTTTAGGGACTGACTAAAAATTTATAGTAGCAAAGGCAAGCGAAATAGTTAGCTATGATTTACCTGGATTTTAGGGTTTGGGTTAGAGCTACCTAGGGGCAATCTCTTAAACAAGTTAGATTTGTTGCCTTAAACAGCTTGTCATCTGAAACAGCCAGATCACATCGATCCGGATCTGGCTATCTCATCGTGAGCTAAGGCTTATGCCTGTATTTTTGGATTTGAGCTAGGTGATCAATTTAAGCCAATTTATTAAGCCAATTTAAGCCAATAACTCCATCGCCCGCTTGGCGATCGCTTCGGCGGTAATGCCATTCAAGCCCATCAAAACCCCAGCCGCAGAAGTGGTCTCACCCCGTTTCCAGGCAAAGGTATCCCGCTTGAGGTTCGATCGCAACATGATTGGCTCCAACATGCCAGAAGCACCGCCAGTAATACCCAGGAGTGCATCGCCGCCAAATAGCTTTTCAAACCTAGCCTCATCCAGGAAACCACCATCGGGCTCGGAGCAAGTTTCCCAAGCCGTATCATGGACACGATAGAGCCGACGTGGACTGACCACAGACACAATCTTGGAGCCGATCCCTTGTTCCTGCAGGGCTTTGGCTGCTTCTAAGACTGGAATGAGCACCATATCACCGATCGTCGCCAGTACCACGGTTTTACTGCCCAGAATCTCTTGCAACAAAATCGCCCCATCTTGCAAAGCCTGACGCGATTGGGCAAACGTGGTATGGATCGGCAATGGAGTCTTGCTCGCCGTGATCGTGATGCCTTTGTTTTTGGTGGTCAATGCCCAGTCATAGCAAACTTGAATACTGTTGGCATCGGTTGGAAATAGCGGGAAAATATTGCCATTGCGCATCATCGCTGCAAAATAGGCTTCGATCTCCGGGCGTTGATGTGTCCATCCATTACGCCCCTGTTCCAGCGCGCCAGCGGTATAAAGCGTTACGGTTGAAGGGGTGGGGCGGCGTAGTTCTGCCATTGCCTGAGTAACCGTTTGCCAGATCGGCAGGCCATTGACGGCAAATGATTCATAGGAACACCACAGAGTACGGCTACCCATCAGTGCCAGGCCAGCCGCAAAACCAGCGCAGGCATCTTCACTGAGTGGTTCATAAACCTGACCGCCAGGGCTCTGGTTATAGAGATCGTCGGTGGTGGGGTGATTGATCCGCAGCGCCACATTAATATTTTTGATCCCCGAAGCTTCGTTACCATCGGCATTGGTAACAATATAGTTAGGATCGCTCTGTCCCACTGCTGCCACCAGTTGACCCATCGCCGTAGTGGCCACTTTTCGATCGCCACCGACTTCGTATTCCTCTAGGGGCAATTCACCCAGCTCAGCGATCGGCAGCACCGATTCAGTCACGGCAGTTTGAGCAGCAGGGCCGCCACCAGCATTCTCAAAATTAGTCCGCACCGTTTGCCAGGCTTCAGGGCTGAGGGCTAGCGATTGCAAGGCATCGACAATTTCCTGGTTTTCCAGGTTGTGATAGGCATAGAGGTTATGGGATTTAGCCCCCCTGGCATGGACACCTGCACCCTTGAGTTGCTTGATAATGAAAACGGTCAGCTTGCCAGAGAGGGCGGACTTTGCCGCGCGATCGCAACCGTTTAAAACTGCTTGCGTAAAGGCTAGCCTTTGTCCCAACGAGAACATGGTGCTATCCACATAAGCACCGGACTGATCTTGATCGTCAAAGTCCTTGGCATCAATCAAAATTACTTCTGCAAAGCCATTGCCACGCCAGTAGGCCAGCATTTCTTCATTGGTTTTGGTGGACACCATACTGTGATGCTCCTGGCTAAATCCATTCCACACCAGCACTGGCAAGAAATTGGTCACCTCCGGGAAACTGGTATTGAAGTGGGCGATCGCACTCATAGGATAGGGCTCACCCATGCCACCGTCACCCATCGTGAACGGAATCAGCTTATCGCGGTGTAACCAGGCCGCCGCCATCGCAAAATGTTGACCCTGACCGAGGGGGCCAGCGGGAGAAAGAATGCCCGGAATATAGCCAGACAGATGTCCCAGCAAACCATGTAGCTCCCGGAAGCGCTCCCGCATCTGGGCAACATTGTGGATGTCCATTTGTTCTAGGGAGCGATCTAGGAACATGGCACTATAGAAACCTGGCGCATGGTGGCCAACTTCGGTAGGAATATTTTTGTGGCCAAGCATGAACAAAGAGGCAAAGGCTTCGACGCTACTGGCAAAACCACCAGGATGTCCCGATGACTTACTGGCAGTAACTTGCAGGGTTAGATAGCGCAGTGCATCAGCAGCCAACATGGTTTGGAAGACCGCTGCTTCCGCATTAGGATCAGCGATCGCCTTTTGCCCAGGCTGAATTAACGGCGATTTGCCCAGAACCTCAAAACCGTCGATCGGCTCGCCAAAATATTGAATTCCTTCACAAAAAGTCGGTAACGATTTGATTGCATCTGCGGTTATGACCATGTTATTTATCCGAGTATCGTAAGTATCTAAATATCTAAACTGGAGTTGTAAATCGATTAAATCTGCGTGTGATTACTGGTATTACTCAATACTACTGAATACTATTTAGCTGGCAGGGTTTCTATCCTGTTTTTGATGATGTGTATGCCCATCACCTGCTCTGGGGATGACGGTCAAAAAATGATGATTGAAGGTTACTTTTATTCTCGCTTACGCAATTCACAGTTAAGCAATTTTTACTAATTTTTTGCTAATTCTATTGAGCAAGTAGCGACTTTATCCATGCGCCATATCCATGTGTCATATCCATATGTCATATCCATATGCCATGATTTACGATCTGAGCTTAGATCTGTGCCTAAGATCTACAGATCTACACCTAGAGCCGAAAATGCTAGCTTGCAGAGAGGACAGTGTTTTTACCCTCTAATTCTTCATCCTACACTCTGGTGGCCAAACTTCGGCGGCTAAATCCGATCGCCCAAGCTACCTTAAATAGCAGCTTGCCAATGACTTATCAGCAGCCAATTCAACTTTGATTAGAATAATTTTTGCCGCGATCAAGTAACGCTATTAAGCAATTATTAGCATTAATTGCGATCGCCCTGACATCAATAGTTCTTACGATCGCTATAGACAAATCTAAATAAATAGCCAGTTCTAGCTATGAACGTCTAATCGTTAGATTTATTTATCTTGTTGTTTTTGTTGGTTGGGATGTATATAAATTGAGCCAAAATCACAAGAAGTTGAGCAGTCAGAACCAGTGCTAATGGCGATCGGCTTAGCGATTTAGATCTGCAATACCGACCTAACCATCTCTAGATCAGGCCATGCATTATTAAGTTATTAAGGTAGAAATATTTTTGAGATATCGCTCCAATTACCGCTTAAATTATTAAGCTAGCTCAACATGCCATTTCGACCTAACTGTTGATCGTAGGTGGAACCATCCGGCATTACTGCGCCACTGAGACTCGCGCCACTCAAACTAGCGCCGCTCAGGTCAGCATCCTTAAGGCTCACTCCTTTTAGGCTAGCTAAACGCAGATTAGCTTTAATTAAATCAGTGCCCACCAAAAAGGCAGCCTCCAGCTTGGCGGAAATAAGCTGCGCCCCAGCCAGGATCGCCTCACTCAGGTTTGCCCGACTCAAATCCGCATCACTGAGGATCGCATCGGTTAAATTGGCACCACTGAGATCAGCGCCACTGAGATTAGCATTGCTGAGGCTGGCATCCCGCAAAATTGCGCCACTCAGGTTGGCATGGCTAAGATTGGCATTACTCAGAATTGCCTCGCATAAATTAGCACCACTGAGATTGGCATAGCTTAAATTTGCCCCACTCAAATCAGCACCGCAAAGGTTGGCATGGCGTAAACTGGCTTGTACCATTGCGGCACCATTAAAATCAACAAAATTTAGTTGGGCGCGATCGAGCACAGCCATATCCATGATCGTTTCGTTCATGTTGGCATAGCTGGCGATCGCATTGCTGAGGATCGCATCCTTGAGGATCGCAAAATTGAGATTAGCGCTGCTCAGGTTGCTCTCGCTCAGATTTGCCCCGGTTAGATCGGCATTTTCTAAGCACACCTCCGTTAGATCTGCACCAATCAAGGCAGTAGAATTGCAATCGCAGTCGCGCAGGTTGGCTTCCCGTAAATAAGCTCGAATCAAGCTTGTGCCAATTAACTTAGCCCCACCTAGATCAGCCTTGTAGAGATCAGCTTCACGCAAATTGGCTTTAGTGAGATTGGCTTCGCTCAGGTTTGCTCCCAACAGGTTGGCACTACCAAAGTTAGCCCAGCGTAGATCTACGCCGCTCAAGTTTACTTCGCGCAGGGTGGCACGCCGCAGATTTGCACCACTCAGTTCGGGCACAATGCTGGGGTTCTGTACGCGCCATTCCTGCCAGTTAGCTATACTCTGCTTTAGTAACGATAGATGTTTTGCGATCGCCATGTGCCGCGCTCCTATATGAGTATAATTGCTAGATCTTGCCCACCTTTGATAGCCTGCCACTGCTATGGGGGGATTATTCCACAGGGCAATGGGCAGCGAAACCAGAAATAGTCAGAATTAATCGGCAATGGAGTCGGAATAGGTAGGATTAGTTACCAGTTTGATCTCTTTTTGTACTACTGCCAGAGTCAGATCTGTAGGGAAAAAGTCTGCTCAATAATTGCCATGAATTTCAGTGGTAAGAATGCAGACGTAAGAATTCAGTAGTAATGGCCAACAGGGCGATCGCTATTCAAAAAAGTCTTCGTCGATTTTCTTGAGATGAAGGGTTTCTTCGATCCGACAACCCACGTCATAACGGATCATCAGTTTGGCTAATTGCGCTCCATCGATCAGGACAATCCGCTTGCTTAAAAAATCAGCGGTTTCCTGGGCTGATGACGAAAAACGCGAGGTAGTTACAAATAATCCTTTGCTGGCCTTATGACGATCGAGGCTACCAAAAAAATCGCGGATCGCACCTGCGCCAATATTATTACCAGAAGCATAACGCTTGGCTTGCACATAGACTCGGTCTAGTCCCAAGGCATCTTGATCGATCACCCCATCAACGCCATCATCACCACTTTTGCCCAAAACTCTCCCCGCTTCTTTAACCGATCCACCATACCCCATACTGATTAAAAGCCTCACAATCAATCTCTCAAAAAAATCGGGTGGTGCTTGTAAAATTCGATCGATCAGCTCGGAGGCAAGGGCTTTGTTGATCTGTTGATGCGCCGATCGCATTATTTCGTCGGGTGTATTGCTATCTTCAACTTCTGGAATGATTTCCGGCTCATCTGGTTCAGATTTGCTAGTTCTAAATTCTTGAAACTCGTCAAATTGAGCAAGAAACTGATTGTCAATTTGGGCTATTCCAGACTCAAGAACTTTCTTACCCCGAGGTGTTATTGCAAAGTAACCCCGACGTGTATATTCAATTAACCCAGCTTTCTTAAGATATGTTTTTGCCCAGCCAACTCGATTAGCAAAGACTGTTTGTTTACCCGATGGGAGCAGTTCTGTTAAATCTTCTTCCTTAAGTCCTAATGCTTCTGCTAATAGGTTAACTGTATCGCGGTAAGCAACTTCACCATTTGCGGCGGACTTTAGCACAGGCATCATTAGGCTTTGATAATCTGGTACAGACATCTTGATATCCTGGTTTTCAATAAATAGCTGTTTTTGTTTAAATTTAGATTAACAACGATCGAAAACAATTACCCTTTCACAAAAAAATAACTTATCTTAGGTTATAGATGCTTTGCTTTAAATCAACCTGGATCATAAATCTAATCTAGCTCCAGTGTTAGGATTAAGCATAATTAATGTGCCTAGAAATGCAATCATAGAGATTAGTAATTACACTCTTGGTTTATGCTGGCGATCGCGGGTTATCAAGTTTCATGCAAGCTCTACGAAAGCGATCGATCGATCGTCTATCGCGGTTGTAAATTAACCGATGATGACTTAGCTACCTCAAATTCTGCAGATACCCAGAGCCAGGTCATTAATCAAATAGAAAATTGCGCTGTCACAAGCACAGAAAACTGCCCGCAGCCAGTAATTATCAAAATCCTGAAGCAGGATTATCCCTCTCCCCAAGAACTAGTTAAATACAAACAAGAATACGAAATCACCCACAATCTTGATCTCGATCGGGTGATTAAATCCTTTGATTTAGAACAATACCAAAACACACTGCTAATTACCTTTGAGGACTTTGATGGGGAGGCCTTAGATTGTTTGTATGCTACTGGCGAGCAACCACAATTTTCCTTGCCGATCGAGAAGTTCTTAGAAATTGCAATTAAAATTGCCGATGGTTTAGCGCAAATCCACTCCCTGCAAATCATCCACAAGGATATTAATCCGGCTAATATTGTCCTCAATCCGACCACAGGGCAGTTAAAACTAATTGATTTTGGCATTTCTACAATTCTCAGCCGCGAAAATCCCACAATCAAAAATCCCCATATCCTCGAAGGCACATTAGCCTACCTCTCGCCAGAACAAACTGGCCGGATGAATCGGTCGATCGACTATCGCACTGATTTTTACTCCTTAGGAGTCACTTTCTATGAGCTGCTAACCCAACAGCTACCATTTAGAACCAATGATGTAATGGAATTGGTGCATAGCCACCTGGCCAAGCAGCCAGTCCCACCACATCAACTAAACGCGGCGATCCCATCGGTGGTGTCGGACATGGTGCTCAAGCTGATGGCTAAAATGGCTGAAGATCGCTATCAGAGTGCCTATGCCCTAAAAGCTGATCTAGAGCAATGTCTTGGCCAATGGCGATCGACCAGGCAAATTGAGCAATTTGAGATCGCTAGTAATGACATCTCCGAGCGATTCCAGATTCCCCAAAAGCTCTATGGGCGGGAAGCGGAGATCAAAGTATTACTCCAGGCCTTTGAACGCGTAGCCCAAACCGCAGCAGTTGGTGCCGAGGGCTTCAAGCATCGTGCTGAACTATTGCTGGTGTCTGGTTATTCTGGCATGGGTAAATCCGCCTTGGTGCGTGAGACCTATCGGCCATTGACCGCCAAGCGCGGCTATTTTATTGCTGGCAAGTTTGACCAATATCAACGCAATGTTCCCTACTTTGCACTGATTGAGGCATTTCAAGAATTAGTCCAGCAACTCCTCAAAGAATCAGAGATCCGGCTACAACGGTGGCGATCGCAATTAATGCTGGTACTTGGTAATAATGGCCAGGTGATCATTGATGTGATTCCAGCGGTGGAGTTGCTGATTGGTCCGCAACCAGCGATCGCTGAACTCCCTGCCCGCGAGGCTCAAAACCGCTTCCGGATGGTATTCCAGAACTTTGTGAAAGTATTTGCCAAAATCGAACACCCACTGATAATTTTCCTCGATGATTTGCAGTGGGCCGATCTAGCTTCGCTACATTTGGTGCAAACGCTGGTCAGCGAATCAGTGGAGCAATGCTTGTTTTGTATTGGTGCTTATCGTGATAACGAGGTGAGTCCGAACCACCCACTGATGGCGATGGTGGAGCAAATCCGCAAAGAAAATATTGTCGTTAGTGAAATTACCCTCAAACCATTAAGCCTAGACGATGTGAATCAACTGGTGGCCGATACCCTGCGCCAGAGTCTTGCAGAAACGCGATCGCTGGCGGAACTGGTGATTAATAAAACCGCTGGCAATCCTTTTTTCATGAATGAGTTTTTGAAATCACTCTATACCGAACATCTGATTAATTTTGAGCCGGAATGTCTTTGCTGGCAGTGGCGGATCGAGCAAATTGCCCAGCGTAGTTTTACCGACAATGTGGTCACATTGATGGCCGATAAAATCCAAAAGCTACCCCACCCCACCCAGGAAATATTGCAGTTGGCTGCATGTGTGGGCAATCGCTTCGACCTCGACACCCTGGCAATGGTTTTACAAAGAGATATCCATGCCATGGCGATGGCTTTGAAACAAGCAATTCAAGAAGAAATCATTGTACCGATTGATGATAATTACAAGCTGGCTGAGTTAGAGATTGACAGCTTTTATACCTTACCCCGGAATCCCGTTAAGCCTGTCAGCACCGCCACTAATTCTGATGGGTCTAATAATTCTGATGAGTTTGATGAGTCTGAGCAGTTCAGATCAGTTTCCAATTCAGCGATCGCCCTAGCTGAACCAGCATCTAGCCAAAGTCAGCAGGTCACTCAGCCAATCTGTTATAAGTTTGTCCACGATCGGGTGCAACAGGCGGCTTATTTATTGATTTCGCCGGAACAAAGGCAACAGGTACATTATCAAATTGGCCAATTATTACTTGAATATATTCCCCAGGCTCAGCGGGAGCAGCGCATTTTTGACATTGTCAACCAACTGAACCACTGCAGCCAGCTAATTAGCGATCGCCGCGAAAAGCAACAGCTAGCTGAATTGAACCTAACTGCTGGCCAGAAAGCCCAGTATGCCAACGCCTTTGAGACTGCTTTGGGTTATTTACAAATCGGCTTAGACTTGCTCGCACCCGATTGTTGGCAGAGCCAGTATGAATTAGCTTTAACAATGCATATCACTGCCGCCAGAGCAGCATCTCAAAGCGGAGAATTCGAGCTTACCTATCGCTTAATCAGTAATATTCTGGCTCAAACCAAAAATACTTTAGATCAAGCCGGCGCTTATGAAATAAAAATCCTGACGTTAGTATCCCAAAATCGATTGCGTGAAGCGGTGGCAGAGGCGGTCACGATTCTCAAACTACTGGGGGTAAGTTTTCCCGCCCAGCCCAATCAAATTGACTTTGTGATCAATCTTGCTATTACCAGGCTGTTTTTTACTGGTAAGCGGATTGAATCATTGTTGAATTTACCAACCATGACTAACCCTCGCATCTTAAAAGCGATGCAGATTATGGCAGTGGTGATCCCCGCCACCTTTTTTAGTATGCCTAGTTTCTGTAGCTTGATTGTGTTTAAGATGCTGCGGCTGACGCGCATTTATGGTAATTCACCGTTTGCGATCTCACCCTACATTAACTATGCTCTGCTTCACATTAAGGTACTGGGCGATATCGAGCCTGGCTATCGACTTGGCCAGTTGGCTCTGGATCTTCAAGCTAAATTTGATGCCAAGAAAATGAAGCCCTTTGCATTAGTGGTTTCCAATGTGGGCATAAAACACTGGCGCACCCCCATGCGTGAATTAATCCCCCATTTTTCTACTGCCTATGCTGTGGCAATGGAAAATGGTGACTTGTTTTTTGCCGCAACCGCCATATTCATGCGCTGTGCTTTTTCCTATCTAAGTGGTGGGGATTTACCAATTATTGAGAAGAACCTGGATGAATGCGGCAGTGCAATTAGTCAACAACTAAAACAGCAAACGATCAACAACCATACCTGTATCTACAAGCAAGCAATTTTGAATCTGATGGGGAAAGCGACGCAGGAGCCATATGAGTTGATTGGGACGGCTTTTGACGAAACTGCCTCAGGCAAAATGGATGGCATCTCAAAATTTTTCCTAAGCTTCCACAAGCTAGTGCTTAATTACCTGTTCGATCGCCCCCAACAAGCCTATGAATATGCGATCGTCGCTCAGCAGCATGGCCAGATGGAAGCCAGCCCGCACATCCCAGCCATATCCATGTTTGAAGCACTTACCTGCATTAACCTCTATGAACAACCACAAAAGGGGACAAGATTTCAGCGCAAGCTAGTCAAGCAGATTAAAGCTAATCGGCGCAAGCTGAAACTTTGGGGTAAGCAAGCTCCTAGCAACTATAAACATAAGTATTTTTTAGTGGCAGCGGAATGGGAACGATTGTTTGGTAGCCATAATCTAGCGATGGAATATTATGATCGGGCGATCGATCTGGCTCAGGAGCACAAGTTTTTAAATGATGCGGCGATCGCCAATGAACTGGCGGCCAAGTTTTACCTCACCAAGGGCAAGCTAACCATTGCCCAGGCCTACATGCTAGATGCAAGGCATAGCTATTTGCGGTGGGGGGCGATCGCCAAGGTGAGAGATTTAGAGATCAAGTATCAAGAGCTGTTGCCGAGATATGGCGGTTTTAATGGCAGCATTACCTCACCTTCAATGTTGGCTCTCAAAACTACCTCTGGCGGCAATAAATCAGAAGAACTTGACCTGTTGACAGTGATTAAAGCGACCCAGGCGATGTCAAGTGAGATTGTGCTCTCGCAACTGCTAGAAAAACTAATGGCAATCATGATCGAGAATGCTGGTGCAACACGCGGGGCAATTATCTCCTGGCAAAACGATCGCCTGGTCACAATTGCCGAATCTACGATCGACCTCCGGTTGCCGGTTACAAAGAAAAATACACCGATCGAAGAAACCGCTAACTTGCCAATTTCGGTGGTTAACTATGTGGCGCGGGCTGAAACTGACCTGGTACTAAATGATGCCTATGGGGAAGGGAATTTTGCCGATGACCCCTATATCAACAGCCAACAACCCAAGTCGTTGCTTTGTATTCCGATTATTAATCAAGGACGGATGGTGGCAATTCTCTACTTGGAGAATAACCTCAGCCAGGATGCCTTTACGGAAAAACGCCTGGAACTATTAAAACTACTTTCTTCCCAGGCTGCGATCTCATTGGAGAATGCCCAGCTATACGCCAGTCTGGAGGAAAAGGTCTCAGAGCGCACGATCGCCCTGCAAAGAGCCAATAAGGAGCTAGAGCGTTTAGCCAGTTTGGATGGTTTGACCAGGGTGGCAAATCGGCGGCGGTTTGATCAATATTTGCAACAACAATGGCAGCAGTTAGCCCAACAGCAAAAGCCCCTGTCTTTGATTTTATGTGATGTGGATTATTTCAAACGCTACAACGACACCTACGGTCATATTGTTGGGGACGAGGGATTACGCCAGGTGGCAGCAGTATTATCAGAATCGCTCGATCATCCTGATTATTTAGTAGCACGCTATGGTGGCGAAGAATTTGCGATCATTTTGCCCAACACCACAGTCAAGATATCTAACCAGGTGGCAGAGACAATTCAGAGTAAGATGCACAGTCTCAAAATTGAACATGCTACCTCTGATGCCAGCTCATACCTGACTCTGAGCCTTGGCATCGCTAGTATGGTGCCACTCCTGCAAGATGACCATAACCCAACTGTGTTGGTTAATTTAGCTGACTATGCTTTGTATGAAGCCAAAGAACAGGGCCGCGATCGGATTCATTGCATTGGTCAATCGGACTAAATTCAACCCAGGCTAGTGAATTAGGAGTGATCGCTGTAATTGGCAATAATTGCACCAGCTAATTAATTAGTTCATTTGGATAGAGGGTGATCTGCATGTTGGGGTCTTCTCTGACCCGCAGCGATCGCTTAATTTCACCCAAATAGAGCGGTTGGGAAACCCCAGGTTGAGGGTGTAAGACTGTCCTGGCTCGAATCCGCAGTTGACTACTCCTGCCGCCATCACTGCCCCGCCCAGAGGTGAATAGGCGAAATGCAGCTTGTTCGAGGGTGGATTCAAGCTGATCGGCGGTGATTTCGGGCTGTACTTTAATTACTGCCTCGGTGCCCAGGCGATCGTAAACAATTGCATAGGGAGCCGCTCCGGAAATTTCTTTGGTGGTGAATGGTTCCAGGCTCAGCGCAAATAGACCGACCGTTAGCACTACACAAAAAGAGGTAACGCCAACCATCCGAAAGCGCCAGCCCCAATCGCGCACAAAGGCGATCCCAGATATCAACGCACAAAATAGAACAAAGGCACCCATTCCCTGGGCAAGCTGACCAAATAATTCTGGACTGAGTGGTGGCATAGTAATGGCTATTAATGGCAGTAGTAATTCGTTAAGAGCGCTATGAGAGATAGTTTTGTTTGAGGCTACTTGTACGACAAGCAATCTATCTATCTATTCAGGCTATTCAGGCTATTCAGATATATGAGCCCTCGATTCAATTAGGCAGACTAACAGAATAATCGATCGATCCTTTAATTCTCTAACAGCATCTAACCTTAATTATTGAATAGATCTGCAACCGTGAACAGAGCTAGTAGCAAATAGTTAATTAGCTATTTATTAAAATCAGTGATTGCAGATTACCCCGAATCTTGGCAGCAGATGTAATCTCCAACCCAAACTTAACACTATTGTTTAGGGCAAGTATATAGATTTGAGTCTATATGTGCAAAGACTTGATGTTAAGTGAGCTACGCGAATCAGCGGCCACCAATGAGCGATCGGCTTACCGCGATACTTCTCAAGCCTGCACTGCTTCGAGCAAATTGCCATCAGGGTCTTTAAAAAAGACAATCTCTTGTCCCCAGGGCATTTTTTTGGGTGGACTAACGATCTCAACCCCAGCGGTAACCAGGGTTTGATAAAAAGCTCCTAGGTCAGCAACCGGTAATGATAACAAAAATGCATGTCCAGCCTGATGGGACTCAAGCCGATCGCCAAACAGCTTCACTAGCCAGGTGCGATCGTAAATACCAAGTTTGAGATTACCGCTGATACCTTCCGTGCCGCCATTCTTTGGTGGTTTGGGGAATTCAAGCCCCAGCAGGTCTCGATAGAAGACAATCGATCGCTCCACATCATCGACAAACAAAGCAATATAGTCAATTCCCATGATCTTGATTCAATCAGCCAAATCCAAATGATTCAAATCCAATGATTCAACCGTTTGCCCCAAGTTGCTAGGCCTAAGTCTCTAAGTCTAAAGCTCTAAGTCTAAAGACAGATGTGTAGTGATTAGTTTGGGCACATTGACCAAAGTTACGATCTTTTGCGGATTACACATCCATCCTATCAGTTTATATTCAGACTGAGTAACTCAACGCGTTCACGGGGGCAGCAAGAATAATAGATTGGCTGAATTTCTAATTAATTGGCAAAAGCTTGTCTATGAAACAAGCAGATTGAAAGAAATCCATCGACTCCTATTGATTTGAAGCCAACCACGATCGTCTTAATGTTCAAGAATTAAGCGGTATTGGTGGTTTTGGGTAGTTTGGATCGGAATCTGCGACAACATTTGTAATTAGTAGTCTAGCTGATTGGAAGTATCAGGGCGCAGAGTTATGACCATTGAGATCGAAATCCAACATATGCGTGGAAAAACTATGAATCTGATTAATTGTGCAAATAAAGCAGTTGTATTTGCAGCATGTGGCATGACTGCGATGGCAGTACAGATTGGCATGGTTGAAATGTTTGGCCGCGATCGTGCCTATGCGTTTGATCTGGTGGATCAACCTGGTGTGGTTCAGCCTCAGGTTGAACTAAGTGAAAGGCAGCAAGCCATTAATGATTTGTTGCAGACGGCGGCAGATCAAAGTAGTCAAGAATCTTTCGGTAAAACCACTAATAACAATTCTCAAGGTGGTATTTCGCCGCTTGATTTAGGTAATCAGGATCAGCAAAGTGAGCCAACCGATAGCAGTAGTAATTCGCTTGGTTCAGTTGCCGCGATCGATGAAATGCTAGATAGTGCTGCTGATGGTGATAGCACTGACCCCTTTGCTCCTGAGGCGATCGAAGCAGAAGTCGGTGATGAGACTGTGCAAGTCTCGGTTGAGCTGATTAATAATGCAGTTGCTGCAAGTCCGTTGACGAGCCAATTGAGTCCCATACCAGTGCCATTTAACTTTTCATCTTCTATCGGTCTGGCAATCGTCAGTCTGGGCATGGGTACTAGCTATTTGCGGAAAAAACAAAAAGGGAAAAAATTAAATCAAAAGCAAGCTGGCTAGCTACTATTTAGCTAGTATTTAGGTAATGCCCAAAATCTGGCGACATTGGACTGAAGATACGACAACAACCCCACCTTCCACCTGGTTATCGATTTTTCAGCGATGTACATGATCAGGATGGTTTGGCATAATCGCTACCGCTAAAATTGCACCTAATCCATAATTCGCAGGCCTGGCAATACGATTCTCAGGATATGTATTGCTATTTTCTCTGGACATATTTAGGACATATTTAGGACATATTTAACTAAATTTTAAATCAATAAGAGAAGGTCGTAACAAGCTGACATCGCCCAATTAGCAAAAGTTGCGATCGCTTTATGTTGGCTGGATCTAACCGAATTAAAACCTGCTGATTCAGGTCACCCGATCGGGTGAAATTAATTAATCGGGTTAATTTTGACTAAATATTCAAGACTTTTGTCTATGTATCAATATATAGTCAGGTGATACATAAACAATTAGTTATTTGTTGATTGTTGCGATCGCACCCCCAACTCTTACTAAGATCAACATGGTAGGTAGCCATGCATGGGAACAACCTCCTTAATCATAATCAGGTTAAGTTATCGCAGATCAGAGCCTTTGTGGCCGTGGCAGAATCTGGTAGTTTTGGCGAGGCTGCCCTGAACCTGGAAATTTCTCAATCAGCCATCTCCCATGCGATCGCCGCCCTCGAAGAACAGTTAGGCGTAGTTTTGCTCAATCGCGGTCGTCATGGCGCAATACTCACGCCGATCGGCAAGCAATTGCTCGATTATGCAGAAAATATTTTGCGATCGCTGGAAGAGATGACCCAAACGGCTAACCAGGCCAAGGGACTTCAAAATGGCGAAGTTCGGCTGGTGGCTTTTCGTAGTGCTGCGGCCTATATTCTACCGGCAATCATAGTAGACTTTCGCCAGAAATTCCCCGGCATTAAGGTCAGAATCATTGAACACGACGACGATCAAGAAGTTGAACAAACCCTGCGTCAGGGCTATGCAGACATCGGCATCACCCACCTGCCCACCGGCGAAGGCTTCCTGAGTTGGCCCTTGCTGCGGGATGAGTATATCGCCATCTTTCCACCTGATTACTGCCCCAAACATAGAGTCAAGAACAATCATATTAGTTGGGAAGATTTAACCACCTATCCGCTGATCAGTGTGCCCCAGAACAATACCTGCGGCATTTTGATCAGAAAGCATCTGGAAGCCCAGCATCAAAAGCTCAACGTGGCCTATGTGGTGCGTGAAGATTCAACTATTATCAGAATGGTGTCACAGGGACTAGGATCGACGATCCTGGCGCGTTTGGCTGCCCAACCGATCCCCTCAGAATTACAAACCTATAGCCTGCCAGTACCGCTCTATCGTCAAATTGGCGTGACAATGCGGGAAAATGCCATGCAGGTACCTGCGGTCTATGCGTTCCTGGATATGCTGCGCAGCTATGATATTGCCCAGTTAGCCTATAGCAAGAATTACCTAAAAGCTAGTCTGACTGCCTGAATCATAGCGATCGCCATCAGGTGCCGATCGAGCCAGCTAACTGTTGCGCCTTTCATTAATTTTATTCATGTAAGCCATGCGGGCTTGTTTTTGAATCTTGGGATAGAACTGAATATATTAGGGGTGTGAGGAATCGCTACGAATTGAGCCTGTTGCCTATTTACCCAATGTTGACCTTGAATCAGAGATTTATTGGGAAATAGCTAAAGCATGTTTGCCGTCTGATTAATCGAATTCTGGCAATCACGATTAATTTTGCATCAGCAAGGTTGCGATAGGTTCCTTCAGTTGGCCAAATCATGAAACCACATTATCCAACCGCTCAGAGGTGAGTCAAAATGAAAAATAACCTAAGGCAAACTAAAGTACAATGGCAAGAATATAAGCGGCTTGAGCTACTTAATGCTTTATCTGACCGCTCTGATCGCTCTGATCGAACCGATCTAAAAGATGAATTAAAGGTTGATCAAGACCAGCCGATCGCAAACGGTCAGCGTGGTCTTAGTTATCGATCGATTAAAAAAACTGCCACTGAATTAGTTAAACACCTCAAAGCTGGCTTTAGTAACCTTGGCGATCGCCTTACCAAAGAACCAGAAGTAAAGGTATGGCAAAAATACGATCGGCGCGGTCATGTCTATTGGTCTGCCTATGATCCAATTACCGGGCAATCAACCTCCGTCGCTTCCGAAGCAGAAATGCGATCGTGGCTAGAACAACTCAGGCTGAGCGCCATGTATGAAAAAACCATCCAGGTAAATTTAGGATGGCAATAGGTTAGTTAATCATTGGCCAGCAATTTAAGTGATTTACTGCATGAGTCAAGCATCAAGCTTGATTAGCTACGTGGAAAATGCGATCGGGGAGAAAAATTTAAAAGCAAAGCAATTTTGCTCAATCTCCCCGCCAAGGCATAAAACTACCAATACCAATCGCAGAAATAGAAGATTAAAGCAGTTCTAGGCAATCCATTCTGGGACTGCTTCTTCTTTGGTGTTGGTATTGCGATCGAGAGTTTGGCGCTCAAACTTCATATGAATCGATCGGGTTTGTTCACCATCAGCGGCCACCGCAAAAATGGGGAAGTCAACCAAACCATCTGGGAAGGACATATGGAAACGGAACGTACCATCGGATTCCAGCTTAACTGGTCTACCAGCGATCGTGACATTGGCATCCGGCTCAGTTGCACCATAGACAATTAACTCAGCATCAGCAACCAACCAGAACTGGCGCGGTCGCTTGGGTACACCAGAACCAGAGAACAGGCCAACCCCCGACATTCCCATGCCAGAGGTAGTCCGATAACCAATTCCAGACATCCCAAGGCCAGAAGTAGTAAGGGCACCAACCCCCGACATTCCCATCCCAGAGGCAGTTAGATAGCCAGCGCCGGACATCCCCATCCCAGAAGTGGTTAGATAGCCAATGCCGCTGCCAGAAATGCCAGAAGCGGTTAATCCTGCAATACCAGACATACCTACACCAGAGGCAGATACATAACCAATCCCACTACCAGAAATGCCAGAAGCGGTTAATCCTGCAATACCTGACATACCTACGCCAGAGGCAGATACATAACCAATCCCACTACCAGAAATGCCAGACGCGGTTAATCCTGCAATACCAGACATGCCTACACCAGAGGCAGATACATAACCAATCCCACTACCAGAAATGCCAGAAGCGGTTAATCCTGCAATACCAGACATACCCACACCAGAGGCAGATACATAACCGATCCCACTGCCAGAAATGCCAGACGCGGTTAATCCTGCAATACCAGACATGCCTACGCCAGAGGCAGATACATAACCAATCCCGCTACCAGAAATGCCAGACGCGGTTAATCCTGCAATACCAGACATACCTACACCAGAGGCAGATACATAACCAATCCCACTACCAGAAATGCCAGAAGCGGTTAATCCTGCAATACCAGACATACCCACACCAGAGGCAGATACATAACCGATCCCACTGCCAGAAATACCAGAGGCGGTTAATGCACCAATACCTGACATACCCACACCAGAGGTGGTCAAGAAGCCAACCCCACTACCTGAAGTAGTTAAGGCGGCGATCCCACTGCCAGAGATACCAGAGGCAGTTAGTGCGCCAATACCAGACATGCCAGCGCCAGATGCGGTCAGGGCTCCAGCCCCAGACATAGTTTGTTCGGAAGCTCCCATGCCAACACCAGAGACAGCACCACCACTCCAACTACCTACCCCGGAAGGGAAAACATAGGAGCTGATCGACTCTGTCTCCAGGCCAGCACCAGACATTTGCTGAGAGCCATAGGCCGAACCTGCGACCCGCTGTGACTCGGCTTCTTTGGCCATGCCATACATTTCTTCATGGCTCTTTTCGGCTGTGGGGGCAGAGGTGGGGCGACCCAATTCAAAAACTTTGGCTCCCCTTAGGCTTTGCTCCCAGTTAACCGTCACAAAGTGATCATCAACCCAATCGGATGGGTAAGTGGGAGGAATGCGTACCGAAGCCGATCGACATAGTGGTAGCCATTTACCATCGTTGGTGCGATAACCAATCTCGACTGTATAGTCACGATCGCTAACTGGAATTGGCAAATGCCATTCCTTGGCTAATTCATCACAGTAATATTCCTGCACACTATGGGGGGCTTGGCGATCGAGATCGACGTTGGTTGAGTCATACAACCGCAACACCAATTGCTGACCACCCTGGGAGCGCTTTTCTTCCTTCAGGTCATTGGTAATATCCCAATAGGCATAGGCCCACTGCGGGTCTCTGGGCATGAGCACAATTCGGCTTTCACCATAGCCCTGAGGCAGATCGCCAAGTTCAGCATCCACATCAGCTAGTAATTCAACTGGCTTAATTTCTCTGTTGCCCAGATCAAATTTCTTCGCCTCCATATTTTCAGTCTGATCGTATTTTGGATCAAAACTAGACAACATGGCATGCTCAAGCATCACAGCGCTTTCGGCCACTTCCTTAGCCTGCTTGATCTCTGCCAGTAGCTGATCCTTACGCATCCGACTGTAGCGCGAAATTTCATACTTTTGGGCTTGTTTACGCAATTGGCGTAGGGTCATCTCTTCTAGGGGGGGAATCTCTTTAGGCATCTGTTCAGCTCCGAATGAAATTAGCGGAAATGTGCGATCGGTGATTACTAAACTCGTAAGTTGGATTACGCACTGACAAGGTGAAACGAGAAAACTAGCTGCTAGCGAAAACTCTTAATCTACTCTTAATCTGATAAATCACCAGCAGATAGATGCAGCGATCGATTTACCTACATATCGATCACATTAACTCAATCGATTTAGGTGCTTAGGCTCAGTTGCTCAGCGATCGTAAAACTTGATCCAACTTGACTTAACATTTGGCTTAGCTGGCTTAACAGAATCACCGGGATCTACATAGGCTTTTGCTATATGAGATTCTGTTACAAAAATACAAGTTTGGTCAATAGCCTACAAACATGATTATTTAATGCTTAATCAACAATTAAAAACTAAATCAAGTGATCCCCAAGATAATGTTATGCATCGACAGGGCTGACTGAGAGCAGTACATAGACGGTTTATCGATCGAAGCCATTTTACCGCAATGGGGATCGCTGGGGGATCAAATGGGGATCATAATGTCATCTAATTGTGACATTTGCAAAACTATACCGCTAGGGTAATTAATGCTGGTACGCCAAAAACTATAAGATAATTAGCGATATAGGCTAAAAATCCTGAAGAAAGTAAAGTGTGGTCGCAGATTAAGAACGCCATCGGAAACTGTTTAACCATCAAAATCTTAGTTATGAATAGAATAAGTTATGAATAGAAATATGCTCAAATCATCATTAAAAAATATTGTTTTTAAGCTAGTTGCGCTAGTTTTGGTGGCAACGATCGCGCTAACTTGTACCAGCAGCGCATATGCGGCTCGTAATACCTATACTCTAGGCTCTGGCAATCCGCTTACTACCAAAGAATTGCGGGAAAAAGTTAATGCCGGTTTGACGGGCAATTATGTCGATGACACGAAAAAATTGATTGAAAGCCTTAAATATACGCTCAGCCTAGCCAAGGATGCTGACGATCGCTCCGAAGCCCAGGCTGAAACTAGAGCTAGAATTAATGCCTATTCAGCTCGCTACCGTGCAGACAATAGTAAAACTGGCCTGGTCTCTTTCACCACGATGCGAACGGTAATCAATTCCCTGGCTTCCTACTACAACGGCACCACCAAGCGATCGGTACCACAACGGGTAGCCGATCGGGCAATTAGTCAAATCAGCCGTGCTGAATCAGCCCTAGAAGCAGGCCGCTAAAGCTAACTAAAGTGTGAGATAGAACACCTAGCCCTAGAAAAAGCACAAAACATTGCTGCATCAATCCTAATGTTTCATTGATCACCGCAATGGTGATTTGTCGATCTGGCTCCCCCAGCAGAGGTTTAGTTTTTACTAGGCCTCTGTAGGTGTTTTTGCCCCCCAGTTGCACACCTAGCGCCGCCGCAAACGCACATTCACTCCAGCCAGCATTGGGGCTTGGATCTTGGGGCGCATCCCGTTGACACAAGCGCCATATTTGAACCGGACGACCGCTGAGCAAGGCGATCGCCAAGACTAATAATCGACAAGGTAGCCAGGTTAAAGCATCCTCTAGCTTGGCGCTGAACCAACCGATGTAAGTGTATGGTTTTTCTTTATAGCCAATCATCGAATCGAGGGTACTGGCAGCTTTATACGCCAAGGCCAAGGGCGCACCACCCACGATCGCAAAAATCAACGGTGCAATCACGCCATCGGTGCAGTTCTCGGCCACGGTTTCTAAAACTGCCCGCAGGATTTCTGGCCGATCGAGCTGCTCAGTATCTCTACCCACATAGAGCGCTAGTTTTTTTCTGGCCAGATCAAGATCATCTTTTTCGATCGGCTCCAGCACCGAAACAGCCGCGTCTTGTAAACTACGGTGTGCTAAACAACTGGCGATCATAATACTTTCTGCCACCAGACCAAACCAGGGATTAACCCTACTAGCGGCAAAAATCAGCGCCCAGGCGATTCCATAGCTGCCCATAATTAAGCCGATCGCCAACAGAACTCCAGCAATTCTTTGGGCTAGCTCATTGGCTAAATATTTAAGCATCAAGCTTTTCGCCCAGGCAACCACCCACCCCATCACCTGCACTGGATGCAGCCAATCCCAGGGATCGCCGATAAGCCAATCGAGCATACTGGCTATAATCAGCGGTAGAACAAAGCTTAGGCTATTCAATAAACCATTCAATTCGGTCTGTTCTAGGCCGATCGCAGATTTGAATGATATTAGGGAAAATATCTTAGCTACTTGATATATATAGATTGCTAGGTGATCAGGCATAAATCAATGGACTGCTTGCATCAATGTTCAAATAGCAGTTGAGTGAATAAGCCCCTCGTGGTAATACAGAAATTCGCAAGAGCCCTTACAACCAGCAATAGCAATCTTTAATCCTCCATAGTCGCAGCATTGCTAGAACAGTAGTTAGAACGATTTCATTCAGGCTATTGGATTTGATTATAGTTATTCTTATGACCGATCGAGAATATGGACTTAGCAGGAAGTACCTCAAACCTGAACTCACGCACATTAACTTATTGACATGATTAGCGACACCATCGCCGCGATCGCCACCGCCATCGTACCGCAACAGGGCAGCGTTGGTATTGTGCGCATGTCCGGCGAGCAAGCCCTAGCGATCGCCAAATGCATCTTTTCTGCCCCAGGCAACCAAACCTGGCAGAGCCACCGGATTTTGTATGGTTATGCCAAATCTCCTGACACTGGTGAGACGATCGATGAATGTTTGCTATTAATCATGCAAGCCCCGCGTTCCTATACCCGCGAAGATGTGATCGAGTTACATTGTCATGGCGGCGCGATCGCGGTGCAGCAAATCCTGAACCTTTGCCTGGAGCAAGGAGCCAGACTGGCACAACCCGGTGAATTTACGTTGCGGGCATTTCTGAATGGCCGGATTGATTTAACCCAGGCGGAGGGGATCAACAATCTGGTGGGTTCGACTTCGCCCCAGGCGGCACAGGCAGCGATCGCTTCGTTACGAGGTAAACTGGCACAACCCCTCAAAGACCTAAGGGCTAGGTGTCTGGATATACTGGCAGAAGTGGAGGCCAGAATTGATTTTGAGGATGACTTACCACCATTAGATCAAGCATGGGTAGCCCAGCAATTGGCGCTAATTGCTCAGCAAGCTCAGCAAATTTTGGATACAGCCGATCGCGGTGAGCTGCTGCATTCCGGCCTCAAAGTGGCGATCGTGGGCAGGCCAAATGTGGGTAAGTCCAGCTTGTTGAATATGTGGAGTCGCAGCGATCGGGCGATCGTCACCGATCTACCGGGCACAACCCGCGATGTGGTTGATTCGCACTTGGTCGTGGGGGGTATCCCAATCAAGGTGCTGGATACGGCGGGGATTCGCCAGACTGAAGATATGGTCGAGCAAATTGGCGTGGAGCGATCGCAACAGGCTGCCCAGGAAGCGGATTTAGTTTTGCTGGTAATCGATGCGGCGCAGGGTTGGACTGAGGCAGATGAACAGATTTATCAAATTGTTGGCGATCGCCCAATTATTTTGATTATTAATAAAGTTGATTTACTTGATGATCAAGCAACTCAAACAAATCTAACAAATCTAACTCAATCAGCTTTAAGCAATCGATCGGAGCAACTAGCTCAATTATCAGATTACCAATCCAGTTCAGACTTACCGCAACTAGACGATCGCAAGCGATTTATGGCCACAGTCAAAACGGCCGCCGCCTTAAATCAGGGGATCGAACAACTAGAAGCAGCGATCCTGGCCAGTGTGAATGCCAGCGCGATTCAAGCGGGTGATCTTGATGTGGCGATCAATCAACGCCAGAAAGAATGCTTGCTCAGAGCAGTGCAAGGCTTGGCCAAGGTACAAGAGGCGATCGCCGCGCAATTACCATTAGACTTCTGGACAATTGATTTAAGGGCAACGATCATGGCGATCGGTGAGATCACTGGAGAATCGGTGACCGAGTCTGTTCTGGATCAGATTTTCAGTCGGTTTTGTATTGGTAAGTAGTTTGCTATTTGACTTTCAAATAAGAAGCAATCAGAAGTCTGAATTTGCACAGTTCAGGTATTATGTTGCACAATATATTTAGATATTACTTATCCCCGTTCAAAATGCCTTTGTTCTTATGTTAGGTTTCACCAATGGCTGACAGAGCTGAGCGACAGCTTACTATGACTATCAGGGATAAAGCGCTTCCTCTCTCTAAGGTACTTGAGGCGCAAAAGTATCTTGTAAATATTCTCAAGGAAATTGATCGGAAAACTGCATCAACTCACAAGACCAAGGTTGAATGGATTGTTACAAGTGCTAAGGCTGGTAGCTATTCGGTCACTGTAGAAGGGATATCGAAGGACGGTAAAACCTCAGAACGAGAAATAATAAAAAAAATAAAGAAGCTAGAAAGTGGCTTAAGAGATATTACGACCACAGGGATTAGACCTACTTATTTTTCTGATGCCTTATTAACAAATGCGCAGAAGCTAGCTAATCTCTCTACCAGTGAAGACTCGGTTAGCCTACTTAACTCTTTCGGGCAAATAAACCTAGACAAAAAATTAGCAAGGAATATTGAAAAAATAATAGGCGGTAGGCATAAAAGCTATGGGGCGGTTGAAGGAATTTTAAATGTCATTGATTTGAGAGATAAACCTATATTTAAGCTCTCGGATCGGTTAACCCTTGAGACCATTGATTGCTATTTTGATCGACAAATTTTAGGTCAAGCAACCCAGGCTTTAGAGCGAAGAGTTTATGTGTATGGGCTGATATATTCTAGAGAGGATGGTAAGCGAGTAAAAGTGGAAGTGGAAGAGATCAAAATTTTCCCAATAGAAAACGAGTTGCCTGATGTTGATCAAATAGTTGGGCTATGGCGGAGTCTCGATGCCTAAGGAAAAAGTCAAACTACCTCTACACTACTGGGATACATGCAATTTTTTAACAATTTTGAAAGGTGATGAGAATGGTTTGCAAGGATGTATAGATGTATTGAATGAGGCTGAGAAAGGGAACCTTTTAATAGTTACATCCTCCTTAACCTTAGCTTCAATAATTAAGATAGGATCACAAAAACAGCCCGCGCTACCTGAAAGTGAAGAAAGCAGGAAAATAGAGTTGTTTTTTAGCCACGAGTATATTGTGATAAGAGAGCTAGAGAGAAAAACAGCAGAATTATCTAGAAGAATCGCCTGGGATTTTGGGATAAAGGCTTTTGATGCAATCCATGTTGCAACCGCTATCAAAAGTAAGGTTAATTATTTTGAGACTCTTGATGAGGGAATAATTGCTAAGTTTCAGGGGCAATTAAATGATCCATTTATTGAAGTAAGAAAACCACAAATTTCGGTTAAACAGACTGAATTGAGTTTTGATGACGATGAATAAATTTTCATAGTAATTCAGTAAATTTATCTCAGTTATTGCTACCGAGCATTCATCCGACGCGGAATTGCCTGGTTATAAGTCTGGCTGATTTGCTCAAGGGGCAAGTCGATCGAAGATTGCGAATCATTGCCGATCGTGATCGTGAAATCACTATTACGATCGCCTACGGCACCAATTAATTGCCAATGATCACCCAGATGTTGCTTGAGATAAGCCTCCCAGGCTTTTTGATCACTGGGCTGAACGGAAACCACAATCCGGCTGGCTCCCTCCCCAAATAGCAACTTCAGGATGGCAAGTTGATCAGGTGATGGATTCCCAGCCAAAGGTAAATTAATTTGTGCGGCAAGATCGCCAGCAATACAAGACTCAGCGATCGCCACCGCCAAACCACCTTCCGCACAATCGTGGGCAGACCTAAGCCAACCCTGGGCAATTCCATCTCGACAAACCGCCTGGACTTGCTTTTCTAGTTCAAAATTAACTGGCAATGGCCGCCCCGCCACTTGGTCAGCTACGATCGCCAAAAATTCTGAAGCCGCTAGGGTTACCGATGCCGGATCAATTGCGCCAATTAAATAGATTAAATCGCCAGGATTTTGCCAGCCCTGGGTGCAGGTTTTCGTAAAGTCTGCCACCAAGCCCACCATGCCAATGACAGGCGTAGGATAAATTGGTTTAGAGTTGCCATCACTATCGATCGTCTCGTTGTAGAGCGACACATTACCGCCCGTGACCGGTGTACCCATCTCTCGGCAAGCAGCAGAAATCCCCTTACAGGCTTCCGCCAATTGCCAATAACCAACGCTATTTTCTGGGCTACCAAAGTTGAGATTGTTCGTAATGGCGATCGGCTCTGCGCCTACACAAGCCAGATTACGCGCTGCTTCCACGACTGCCAGCTTGGCTCCCTCATGGGGATCGAGATATACATATCTGGCATTGCAATCGACCGTGGCTGCGATCCCCACCCGTTGATTTTCCAGGGTAGGTAAGGCCAACTCACCCACCCCAAAATCTAGATCGCGCACCCTGATCACCGCCGCATCGGCAGCCCCCGGCATCACCACCGTATTATTCTGCACCTGATGATCATATTGACGATAGACCCATGCCTTAGAGGCGATCGCCGGACTATCGAGCAATTGCAACAGGGCTGATGCTGGTGCGATTCTATTACTAATATTACTAAGCTCAACCAGCTCACTTTCCTGCCATTGCCAGGCTTTAACCAAATAATCTGGTGGATCAGACTGTTCGCGGTAATAGATTGGGGTGTTGTCGGCCAGAGCCGTAGCCGGAATTTCCGCTGCTGTTTTGCCCTGCCACAAAATCCGCACGATCGGCTCAGCAATTACCTGCCCCGCCACGACTGCATGGAGCCCCCAGCGATCGAAAATATCAATTAACTCCTGGGTGCGATCCTGGTGTGCCACAAACAACATCCGCTCCTGAGATTCCGAGAGCAAATATTCATAGGCACTCATGCCAGTTTCGCGGGCGGGGATTTTATCCAGGTCTAATTCAATCCCAATATTGCCCTTGGCCGCCATCTCCGAAGTAGAGCAAGTTAACCCCGCCGCCCCCATATCCTGAGCGGCCACCACTGCCCCAGTTTTAAAGGCTTCTAGGCAAGCTTCAATTAAGGACTTTTCCAAAAAAGGATCGCCAACTTGCACGGCAGGTCGATCTTGCTCGGATTTGTCGCTCAGCTCAGCACTGGCAAAACTCGCCCCCTTCATGCCATCTCGGCCAGTGGTCGATCCCACATACAACACAGGGTTGCCTACGCCAGAAGCGCCAGCTTTAACGATCTGCGGGGTTTCCATAATCCCGATCGCCATCGCATTTACCAGCGGATTGCGATTATAGGCCGGATCAAAATACACCTCACCGCCGATCGTCGGCACGCCCACACAATTACCATAGCCAGCGATCCCACTGACCACCCCATTGACCCGATCGCGCACCCAGGGATCAGCCAGATCGCCGAACCGAAGCGAGTTAAGAATGGCGATCGGTCTGGCTCCCATCGTGAAAATATCGCGCAGGATGCCACCGACACCAGTGGCAGCACCTTGATAGGGTTCGACCGCAGAGGGGCGATTGTGGCTTTCGATTTTAAAACAAATGGCAATCTCATCGGTGAGCTTGATTACACCAGCATTCTCGCCAGGGCCCACCAGAATGCGATCGCCCTTGGTGGGAAATTGACTCAACAATGGCCGTGAGTTTTTGTAGCAACAATGCTCCGACCACATCACGCCAAACATACCCAGTTCAGCTTTATTCGGATGCCTGCCCAAGCGCTGCACTAGCTCCTTATATTCATCGGGCTTGATCCCCTCGGCAGCGATCTCAGCAGCAGAAAAGGGGGCAGTATTTTTATCCATGAAAGCCAATTTAATATTCTCACTTAAAGCTAGTAACAAAGGCGATTAGCCCTATATGCCAGATTATATCGGCTTATCAATATCTACACCAAGGTCAATGCTGATAATACCAAAGGCACCAATCAATAGTTTTTGAGCGAGTTGGAAGAGGTATTGCGCTTGAGAAACATACCTGTCATCCCTGCCGTACTAATTTGAAAACCCACCTTGGCATAGAAAGGCACCATATCGGGTAGGCAGGCCAGTTGAAATAATTCGACCTTTTGCAATCGCGGATGATCCAGCACCTCCCGCAGCAATCGCGTCCCTAAGCCCTTGCCTCGCATCTCTGCCGCCACAATCACATCAAAAATAAATGCCCGATAAATATAATCCGTGAGCACCCGCGTAAATCCAACTAGTTTGTTAGTTTCCAGCTCACACAAGCCGACCACGATGTCGCATTGCTGCAACATTAAATTAATATCTGGCAATTGCCGCTCCTTTGCCCACCAGGTGGTTTTATAGATTTCTTGCAGGTCTTGCATTTGCGCTTCATTCAACGTGGCGATCGCTGTGACTTGTAATTCTCCGCTTGTCATAAATTTGCCAGCCATAAACTTATCTACGTCTTGAATCTAAAACCAAACTCTAGTTATTTTTATGCTGATCCTGCCAGATATTATCTATAACCCACTCAGTCAGCCAGATCTATCTTGCAACCTTAGTTCATTAGTTCATTAGCTCATTAGCTCATTAGTTAGTCTATCTGCATCTATTCAAGCCAATTACACCCTGAAGCAGGATAAAGAGATTAAAGCAAAATGTGCTTGCAGTAATTAATTGCCATCACTCATCAAGAAAAGCCACCAATTCTAAATTTAATAATCGTTTCTTACACCAATGTTGAACCCTTACAAGGGAGCTATTGCGATCGCCCAGAAAACTAAACATTAGCTAATCACTTAAAGTCACTCTCCTTTCACAATTGGCTGCTAAATATACATTGTTGCTATTTTGGGATGCCATTTGGTGTTATGTGACAGCAATTAGCGTCAAGCAAGCTAATTTTCAAGGAGGCAATCAATGTCTAAATTTAATCTTAATGCTAATTCCAAAGGTGTAGATTCAGTAGATATAGTCAGGCTTTTGGTCGCTATTTTCATTCCTCCCCTCGGTGTGTTTTTACAAGTGGGCATTGGCACACAATTCTGGATCAATCTATTGCTAACATTCCTGGGCTATGTTCCTGGTATCATTCATGCTGTATGGATTATTCTGACCAGATAGAATTTATCTAGCATTATGACTCCTCCAGAAATACTTTTAATTTTGCTGATCGCGGCGATCTGCGGCGGCATTGGTCAAACCATGGTTGGCTACTCCGCCGGCGGTTGCATCAGTGCGATCGTGGTGGGCATCATTGGTGCCTACGTTGGTATTTGGCTCGCAGGATATGTCGGTTTGCCGCCTATTTTTACAATTACAATCAGCGGAAATGCTTTCCCGATCATTTGGTGTATTGTGGGGGCAGCCATTTTTTCTGCCGCCTTGGGTTTGGTTAATCGATTGATCGTTGGTCCTAGGCGTTAGGCTAGAAGTCAGGCGTAAGTTAATTAACCCCAAATTCAAAAAATCAATGCAGATTGGTAATAACCAGGAATTGCAGGCAAAAGCACTAGAGGTCGCCGAGAATAAGTCTTTTTGGCTTTGGTGGAAGAGGCTTGCAGCCGTGGTTGCGATCATTAATTTTGGGCTGGTGCTATTCAATCTCAGCTATGTACCATTGCGAGATATCTATCTGCGCGAGATCCCGATCGTGGTGCATTACTATGATCCGATCAAAAATATTGAGCCTCACCCCGACACCGAGCAATATTTAGATACGGTTGATGCGCTTACTACCCAGCTAGCCACCAATGAGCCCAGTGAGCCCAGTGAGCCCAGTGAGCTACGATCGCCCCAAATTATCAATCTGCTCTCTGATTTACGCCAGCAGAGTCAATCATTACTCGATCGCAATCCTTTCATTGTCGCTAACAAGTTTGGTACTTTTGCGCGATTACGGCGGATTATGCAAGCACAGATGGGCACTAATTCCGCAGCCGAAGCCTTCAAGCAGTTCTGGAGCCCAACCTATTTAGAGGAAGCTGGCATAAGTCAAGCGCTGGCTTTTTTTGATGCCAAAGTTCGTCCCCTCCTGGCGATCAATTATTACCGCAGTATCGATATCAATGGTGATTTTATTGATAACTTCTGGCGGATCGATATTTTCTTTGTGGTGTTTTTTGGTGCTGAATTCCTGCTCCGGACATTTATTCGTAGTCTACGCAAACCCACAGTAAGCTGGTGGGATGCCATACTGCGTCGTTGGTATGACTTGATTATGATCACGCCAATCTGGCGCTGGCTACGCATCATTCCCGTGGTGGCCAAGTTGCATCAATCGCGCTTGATTAACCTGGAGCGGATTATGGCACAGGTTACCTATGAGCCCGCCGCCTATCTGGCCGATCGCGTCTCTCAATTTCTTCTGGTGCGCCTAGTCGATCAGGTGCAGGATTCGGTTAATCAGGGTGAAGTGGCCAGGATGCTACTACAAGATGGCAGCTATATTCAGGTTAGTAACATCGACAAGATCGAAGCGATTAGCGATCGCCTGTTGCAACTAACAATCTACAAGGTGGTGCCGCAGATTCAACCAGAATTAAAGTCTTTTTTGCGCCACAGCCTGGAAGAATCCTTCAAGCAGTTTGAGTTTTATGAGGGGTTAAAAAACTTACCTCTGATCGGAATGCTGCCCCAGGGAGCCACCGATCAACTGGCCGATTACCTGAGTCAATCGATCGGCGATGTGATGGCGCTTTCCTATGCCGATGAAGAGGGGCGCGAATTGCTCGATCGGCTCACTGAGCAGGTTAAGCAGGTTTTAAGAACTGAATTACAGGATGTGGCCACCCAGAAAGAGCTACAAAACTTGTTATCAGATTTGCTGGAAGAACTAAAAATCAATTACTTCAAACAATCGAGCAAGATCGACCCAGAAGCAATTATGACCGAGGTCGATCGGATGAATCAGGCAATGGAAGAAGGCGAGACAGAAGATTTAGGGGCAGGCGATCGCTGAAACACACCGGATCATACCCCCTGATTAAAGCGATTAATTGTGTTAAAAAACAACATATTTTCATTTATTGAACACATTTAACCAATTTAAATGCTAGATTTGTATTGAGTGAACCTAACTTTTAGGAGATAAATCAATATGAATCTACTTAAATCTGGCTTTTCGATCTGCGCTGGCACTGCGATCGCCCTGCTGGCAACCCCCATCCACGCCACCACCCCGGAATTACAAGCCGCCTATTGCACCCAGAATTGGCAGTTAGTCTATGGGATCGCCATGCAATATAGCAGTCAGTCCAGTGATGCTCAGGCTGCGGCGCAATGGCGAGATTATGCGGCGCATATTTTAAATTATGCAGATGGCTCGTTATTTCCCTCCACCGAGGAGATCGCCGCAATGGGATGCACTGTTAGTGACATTAGCGCCAGTGAGATTAATACCAGTACAAATGCTACAAATATCACCGATCAGACTGATCAGAATTGTGGCATCACCACCGCCGATGGTCGCCAAGTGACGCTAGATTTCTGTAATCAGCCCAGTACCTACAACCCAAATCGATCAACTCGCAGCACCACTTCACCTACCCAACCAGCCTATACTGGCAACTGTCGTTATTCCTGGCAACTGGATGCGGCGGGGCGACGTTGTGGCAGGCGGGCTGCCGATCAAAAATCCGGTGGCTATTAGCAGTATCTCTCGATCGCAAAGAAAATAAAGTCAATAAAAAAGGACGACATAATGCCGCCCTTGCCTAGATGTGTGAGCGATCGCCATTGGCAAATCGCCTCATCTGAGATGGGTTTTCCTCACACACTGCTGGTAATCAACCAGCTAGGTCAGATTGAGTTAGTTGGATTAAGTTGGTTAGACTTGCTCTTTTATGACGTGGCGAAGTGGTGGTGGGTTCCGTTAAGTTTGGAGTGAGCCAGAAATCAACTCAGGCGCAAGTTAGATCAATTCAGAGAGATCATTGAGTTCAAAATACTGATGAAACTTGTCGGTTACCTGGAGCCAGAACGATCGCCCATCCGCTTGACGGCGCTTACGCACAAATCCCTGTGCCACTAATTCTTGAATATGTTGATAGGCACTCGAACCGCGTAGTTCAACCAGATCCACCTGGGTGATTGGAGCCTTCAGGGCGATCGCCGCCAGGGTTCTAAGCGCTCCACGACCAATATCAGCAGGAATAATTTTTTGCACCAGGTCTTCAAACTCGGTTCTGAGGCGCAGCGCAAACCCCGCACTGGTTTCAATAATTTCCATCGCGCTATCCCGCTGGGCATAATCAGCAATTAATTCAATTAAGCCCTCTTCCACATCCGCCAATTCACAGCCCAACAGCTCGGCGATCGCTTCCAGGTGCAGCGGTTGCCCTTTGAGATATAACACCGCCTCCACCTTTTGCTTCCAGGAGGCTGATATTAGTGGTGATTCGGGTAGTGATTCAGACAATGGTTCAGACATAGCAAAATCCCTTCATGCACCAAATTAGGTCTGGGCGCTTAACATAATTGCTTAAAATAATTAACAAGTGCCGATCGTGAGGCCATTCCATAGACTGACTGCTTGCATAAATGCTCAAATAATTGCCACGCTTATGATTCTCTCGTTTCAATAATGGAGCAATACAGGAGCAATACTGGACTTTTGCAAGAGTTCTCATAGCTCAATGATCGAGAAATAGCAAAGCTAATCAAACTTAATTAGGGCAATAATTGAATTAACTGGATTAAGTTATGTAGTTTATACCAGGTTAGCCACGGTTTGATGTATTCATGTGATCTGACCCAAATTTAGACTGGTACATTTAGTGCATTTAGCGATCGGCAGATCCGAATCAACATGCCCAAATTGACCATATGCCCATATGCACACCTTGATCGCAGCTACTTCACCTACCCTCATTAGCAATATTAGATATAGCAAAGGAGCAAGAAAACCATGCCAGATGCCATGATGTATTACCAGGACAATTATGTGATGCTGTCGCCAACGATGGAGCAGGAGTTCTTGACCCCGCCAGAGCTGCGCCAGAAATTGAGTGATTTACTGGCTAATATGCAAGACCAATTGCCGCGCGATCTGCAAAAATTCGATCGCCTTGAAGCCCAGGTTGATTGCTTGATCGATACCGCCTGTGAGCTAGAGGTTGAAGATCAAGGCACCTGGCAATGGTATGTGGTGCGCTTGGATAAATGAGGATAAATGAATGTAGGTAAGCGAATAATGAATTTGGACTTTGGCTTAAATTGCTTCATAATCACTAACGGGCGTAATGTCGCATCTCATCACGGTTATGCTCACTTCTGTCTATCCAAATTTAAGCAGCCCAATTAAGCAGTAATATTAAGCAATAATATCTAAACAATAATGTCAGCACCAATTCCCACCGGCAACTATTCCCAAGACAAAGAAATAGTGCGCGACTATTTCAACAGCAATGGTTTCGATCGCTGGCGGCGTATTTATGGAGAGGGCGAAGTTAGCAAGGTACAGCGTGATATTCGGGTTGGGCATCAACAGACCGTCGATCATGTGTTGCGCTGGCTCAGGGCTGATGGCGCATTGGTGGGGATGAGCATTTGTGATGCAGGTTGTGGCGTGGGTAGCCTTAGTTTTCCGCTGGCTGCTGCCGGAGCCCAGGTTTACGCCAGTGATATTTCGGCCAAGATGATCGCAGAAGCGCAAAGCCTGTCGCCTGACCCCGAAAACCCGAAGTTTGAAGTCAATGATCTTGAGGGCATTTCGGGCGAATATGACACGGTAATTTGTCTGGATGTGATCATTCACTACCCCTTTAATGAAGCGGAGGAGATGATCAGACATTTGGCCTCGTTGTCTCGATCGCGTTTGATTATCAGCTTTGCGCCCAAAAATCCTTTCTATACCATGCTCAAGCGGATTGGTGAATTTTTCCCTGGTTCCAGCAAGGCCACCAGAGCTTATTTACACCCGGAAAAGGCGATCAAAAAAATACTTGCCGATCTGGGGTTTAAGGTGAAGCGAAGCGAATTTACGGCCACTCAGTTTTATTTCTCCAGGGTGTATGAAGCGGTGAAATAGATCGCATGGTACGACCTTATGGAAGCATTTCTGCAAGCAGACCCAATTATTGATTGGCAGCATCCAGCGATCTTGGCACTGGCAGAGGAAATTGCTGCTGCACATGCTGGGGCAGATAATCAAGAAATTGCGATCGCCAGGGCCAGTTTTGAATGGGTGCGCGATCGGATTTATCACAGTGGCGATGATCAAATGAACCCGATCACCTGTTCTGCTTCGCAGGTGCTGGAACATCAAACCGGATTTTGTTTTGCCAAAAGCCACCTCCTGGCAGCAATACTGAGGGCAAATGGCATCCCTGCTGGATTTTGCTACCAACGGCTCAGCCTTGACAATCGCGGTGCACCCTACAGCTTGCATGGCTTTAATGCCATCTATTTAAATGAGTTTGGGTGGTATCGGGTCGATCCCCGTGGCAATCGTGACTTTGTAGGTAAAAATAATCAGGATGCTCTGAATAGAGTTGCCATACTCAGATTGCGGATCGATGCCCAATTCACGCCACCGCACGAACAATTAGCCTACACACCGCAGATAACCGGGGAAGCAGATTTTGAGAATATTCTGGCCTCCCCCCTGCCGATCGTGGTGCAGGTATTACAAACCCATCGCACCTTGGCGGAGCTGTGTGCCAATTTTCCTGATCTAGAGCCAGACAATGTGTCTACTTGCGACCGGACAAGCGCTAATTTGTTCACCAGTAACCTATCCGGTCTGTTAGGTTAAGTAGAGCAAAAAAGGTATTGCCTAATTACCAAAATTAGAATGAGCTATAGGGGGAATAGCTACCATAGCCGGATCGTACTTTTCATCTAATCTGACCCATACATTAAATACATAAATACATTATTAGAGAGGATCAGAGCCGATCGCCTTTTTAGCTATGCAAATTTAGTACAGCGAAATCATATCTTTAAATGGATTACAGTCAATTTATTGCTGAGTTAGGGCAAATTGAAACAATCACCAATCCCAGCCAGGTAGCCAAGCTATCGGAGGACTATTTCAAATTCAGTCCGGTTTTGACCCAGCAACTGACTGGTAAGGTAGGCGATCTGGTGGTGCGACCGAACAACGAAGCAGAAGTTTTGCAGATTGCTAGGGCTTGCGTCAAACATCGCATACCGATCACCGTACGTGGTAGTGGCACTGGTAATTATGGCCAAGCTGTGCCGCTCCAGGGCGGTGTAATTCTCGACACCAGCAAAATGCAAAAAATTCATTGGCTCAAACCTGGTCTAGCCTTTGTGGAACCGGGCTTAAAGCTGGGCAACCTGGATAAACAAGCACGACAAATTGGCTGGGAATCGCGGATGGTGCCCTCAACGGTGCGGACTGCCACCGTGGGTGGGTTTATTGCTGGCGGCAGTGGTGGGATTGGCTCGATTTTGTATGGTCAATTGCGCGATCGCGGTAACCTCAAGGCAGTGCGGGTGGTGACCCTGGAAGACGAACCAAGGGTAATCGAGCTACGCGGCGATCGGGTACAAAAGGTCAATCATGCCTATGGTGTCAATGGCATTATCACAGCGCTAGAAATCCCCCTGGCTCCTGCCTATGCCTGGGCTGAATGTATTGTTGCCTTTACAGATTTCATGGCCGCCGCCCATTTTGGTCAGGCTCTGGCCACCAGCGATGGCATGATCAAAAAACTTGTTAGCGTTCATGCCGATCCGATTCCGACCTTTTTTATACCACTGCGGGAATATATACCGCCCCAAGCCCATATAGCCCTGGTGTTGGTGGCAGAATCCGATCTAGAATCCTTTAAAGTTTTAGTTGCAGAACATGGCGGCGATCTTTGCTATGAAAAAGATGCCCAGGCCGCCAGTAAAGGAACTAGCCTGGTGGAGTTTTCCTGGAACCACACCACCCTCCATGCCCGTAGCGTCGATCCTGCGCTCACCTATTTACAAAGTGGTTTTCCCGCTGATCCAGATTTAAAATTGGTGCAGCATATGCATGAGCATTTTGGGGATGAAGTAATCATGCATTTGGAGTTTGTGCGATCGGCTGGTGAAGTGGTGCCCGGTGCGATCCAGATTGTGAGGTTTACTGATTGCGATCGGCTTGATCAAATCATCAAATATCATGAAGAGAATGGTGTATTCATTGCTAATCCCCATACTTATATTCTGGAAGATGGTGGCATGAAGCAGGTGAATCGGGAACAACTGGAATTTAAACAAATGGTTGATCCCTATGGCTTGATGAATCCTGGCAAAATGCGAGCTTGGTTTGAACAAAGTGGAAAGTAAACACTAACTTGCTGATAGCAGCCATGCCACCGTTATCACGATTAAATAGCAATTACACAATTCGTCCTGCCCAACCCAGGGACAGACAAGCCTTGCAAAAGTTGATCTGGGCATTTACCAGAGAAGAATCCTGGGATTATGAAATCAAGCTTTCCCTCTTTCTACTCAAGCCTTTTCTAGTTTGCATTGTGCTACTGGCAGTGCTTATTTATCTGCGTTTGGGATTAGACATAGACTCAAATTTAATCAGACTAGGGGCGATCTTTTCGAGCCTGGGCTTGTTGGTTAGCACGGCGGCCTTAATTCAATATTTGGCCTATTTATTTGGTGAAGCCTGGTTCAACTGGTCGAAATATTGGGTAATTGAAGCGCATGAATCGCCTATTGCTTTAGATTCAACAAATTCATCGAATCCGCCAAATTCGATCGAGTCTACAGCGGCAATGAACAAAGACTCTAGCGATCGCCAATCAAGCCAATTAATTGGTTGTGCAGCCCTTTCTGGGGGTAAGAATTATCGGGTGATCTATCAATTATTTGTGACCCCATCTGATCGCGGCCAAGGACTAGGCGCAGCATTAGCCGATCGTCTGTTGCAAGAAGCCCAGCCAACGCCTGTTTATTTAGTCTGTAAACCTAAAATGCAGAACTTCTATGCCCGGTTTCAATTCAAACCGATCGATTGGCAAGACCTGCCCCCACCGATCAAGCAGGGCTTTCTTTCCTTTAAGCCCGATGGTATCTATCCATTGCAAATTATGACCTTTCAACAAGAAGAAAAACCGCAAGCCTAGCGGGGGATCGCCCTGGCAATATAGGAATTCACTTCCGTAAAACGTAAATCTTTACCTTGCCTGACTACCGTGGCCTGCCACTTGGATACGCCATTAATGGGCCTATGGCTATAATTAATCTTTTCATAGGTAGAGCCACCCACATTGGCGCGATCGCCCTGTACATTCACAAACTCGACCACGATCATGTTGCGGTAGTAGTCATAGCCAAGAAACACATCTTCTAGCACGCGGCGATATTCCGCCAGGCTGAGGCTAATTTTTTCGCCATCTTCGCTGGTAAATGAGACGGTTGCATCCGGCACAAAGGCGGCTAGCATTTTCTCGATGTCACGCTGGTTGGCGGCCGTTTCTGATTGTTGTAAAAATTGCTTGATTTCAGCTTCGGAAATTTGGGCGGGTTTGGTGGCAATCAGGTTACTGGCGATCGTGATGGGCTGAGGAGTAGTAGGGGCGATCGCTGTCCAGCTTGGTAGTTGGCGATCGCTGAGATCAATTACTCCCGCATAGGCTGGCATACCAAAGCATAACCACCATCCCAAACTAATCATCAAGATTAATCCGGCCAATAAATTAATGGAAAGCAAATCAAACCGGAATTTATGATCGATGGGCATATGCTTTGTATGCTGCGTGATTAGATTAATTATGGCAGAACTAAACATCAGCTCTTGATGGAGAGCATCATGCAATTGCAGCCCAAGCTTACTTAAGCAGCACTGAACATTAAATCCTCCTGCAAATACTCAAAAGCACGATTAATCTAGGCGATCGCCATCTATCCATTATCCATTAGTTGTTTAAATTAAATCTGCCATACACCCATCCCCAGCAAAAAATTACTCTTGCCAGCTTTCAAACAACTCCGTCAGCGGTTGCTCTAGATCCTGAATGTCATCAAAGATGCGATTAAAAATGGCATCAATTTCCCCACCCTCGATCTGCAACACCGTGGGATATTGCTCCAGAAACTCAATCAACGAAATTTTGTTATCATCAGCCAGCGAAGTTACGATCGCCCCGCGCAAAGCCTGTACCGTAGCCGTATCAACCCTGGGCGGATGGAACACCCTACCCACATCCTTTAGTACCAACTCCATTACATAGGTATTGAGCAATCGCTCCGCCACCCGTAGGCTCACCCCATGCTCATTTAAATCCAGCTCAGTAGCCAGCATTTCCTGGATCTCATCGGGATCAAGGTCAGTTTGATTCAACACTGTTTTAAGCGTTGAAGATTGCTTGCCAGTGTCGGCAAACTCGCGTAGTTCATCCACCTGAATTGATTGTTCGATCGGCGGGAACCGAAACGTAATTTTATCAGCGGCTTTGGCGATCGACGGCATGGTTAAGCCAGCCACCAGAGGCATTACAAAAAGACAATTACGCAATAATCCAGAAAGCGATCGATTTGACTGATTCATCTGTTGACTTGATCCCCCCAATTGCATTGATTTAAACATTTTCAACTTAGTTGCTCTTTGATGATTAATGATTAATATTCTTTGATGAGTCTGTGGCAATAATGCCCAGGTTAAAGTAATGGCGATCGCCTGGCTGGTTTAAAACCATTAACAATGGATATGGCGATGACTGATTTTGTTATGCATCATAGTCGAAATCAGCGATCCAAAAGTTTCTGGTTTCCGCAAAATCAAGCCAACCTCTCTGTATTTATGCTTTTCGATCTTGGTAGAATTGACTCGATCGAGCATAATTTCATAACCACGAGCCAGCAATTGCGAATCATGCTATTGTTGCCTACTTTGGATTAGACAATTTTCTTCACCACAAGCGATCCAATTAGGCGAAGTGCATTTTCAATTAAGCAAGCTAAAGTATGGATATAAGATTTAATCAGATCGTGATCCAGCAAATTAGACGTTTGCGGTTTGATGCTTAAATTTAGATTTAGTTAATTAAAACTCGACTTGAGGAGAAATTAGCCATGAGCAATCCAGAGGATAAGTTTGGTAATTCTAACCCCGAAGATCGATCGGCAGAGCCGCAGGATCAAACGCAAACTCAGCAACAAACTCAAGTGGACAACGATGAGGGCGTAAAGGCCGATACCAGAGTGGAAGAGTTTACGGTTAGTGGTAGCGATCTGGTAGATAAGGTAAAAGAACTGTTGCACCAGGGCAACATTCGTCGCATTATCATCAAAAATGATGAGGGCAATGTGTTGCTTGAAATCCCGATGACTGTGGGTGTGGCTGTGGGCGCGATCGGGGTGACAATGTTCCCAATCCTGGCAGCTTTGGGGGCGATCGGGGCGCTGGTGGTTAAGCTCACCCTGGTGATCGAACGGAAAGAATAAACCAATAATAAAATAGGCTCATAGGGCAAAGGTTTGCCGATTTTTTGACACAGCAAATAGGCTTCAGACATGAAGCAGTCTTTTTAAGATCAATAGCTGAAAACATTCATTTCACGAAGACTAAAGTCCCATTTTTAGTAAAAAATATTTGGGTCATGGATACATCACAAAAAACGGCCGAACATAATAATTCATCCACCAAGAATATATCTGGTGGTAATTTAGTAAAAAAATTTGATGCCCTAACCTCAATATGGCGTGAAGAAACTGCCTGTTTCTCATCAATAACTAAAATCATTAAGCATCCTGCTTACCAGGAAATTATCAATATAGGAGCAGAAGCTGTCCCACTGATCCTTAATGATCTTGAAAAAGAGCCAGATCATTGGTTTTATGCCCTTTATAAAATCACTGGCACCAACCCGGTGAGTCCTGATAGCAATTTTGAGCAAGCAGCTCAAGAATGGTTGCAATGGGGCAAAGACAAAGGGCTAATTTAGTAGGATGCGCAAAGATTCTATTTCACTTGAGTTACGTTTCCCGAACTCAAAAAGAGCAGATATAGTGTTGAAAGCCAGAGAACAAAAGCTTATAACTGCGTTGCGTGGGCTGCTGGAGTTAGCGATCGCCCTGATCTGTAATACCCAGACCAGCGATCGCTAGTGATTAAAAAAACTCAATAAGTCAAAGGCTATGGCTTAACCGTAACCTTAGTACCGACCTTAACCATTTCATATAGCTTGATCACGTCTGCATTAAGCATTCGCACACAACCGTGGGAAACCGCCTGACCGATCAAATGCTCGTGGGGGGTGCCATGAAATGCCGAAAAGTTGCGGCCATCAGTCCAAAAGTCGATCGCCCTTGCGCCCAGGGGGTTATTTGGCCCTGGCTGCATCAATCGACCCGAAAAGGGATCCATAAAAATAGGATCGGTTTCTTTGTTTAAAACCGTAAACTCACCCACTGGTGTTTCCCAACCTGGCTTACCCACTGCCACCGGGAAACTGGTTGTGAGTACATCGCCCTCATATACATAAACACGGCGATCGCTGAGTTTGAGCACCAAAGAAATCTCACGGCTGGTTTCTTCCAGCAATGCAGTGGGATTCAGCGGCGCTAGCTCTGGCGCAAAAGAATCAATATTAATCGAATTAATACTGTGGTGTGATTGCTCAATCTGATTGCTAGCGGTGGCAAACGAGTTGATTGCTTCAGCAAATACTGGCGATCGGCCTACCCCAAACCCAGATAATGCAAAAGCAGACGCAGCAATACTCAATCCGCGCAGGAACTTACTATTCATTTTCTCCCCAACCATTTCTACTGTTCTAAATCTAATTCGCTATAGTCCTGGCCAAGCACTGGCACATCTAAAACCATATTTTAGATATATTTTCATCAGGCAAAGCTAGATTTAGGATGAACGTACTACCTACAATCGTAAGGGTAGCCACCAAAAATTGGCAATCCTTAAACTAAATAATTATGATGGTGCGATTTCCAGTTCTTAAGAATATAGGAATTATAGAAATAAGCAGCGAGTTGTGCTTAATAAGTAGTGTGTATAGCAATTTGTCTCAGTTCAGATTAGACAAAGTTTAGATTAAACAAGATTAAACACCAAAAATTTAGACAACGATTGTTGGAACTTGCATAATGCTCAGGATGTTAGTAGATTTAGGTAGGCGATCGTGCTGACTGAATCACACTTCAGTAGACTTTGCACCTCAAATCACGGGGCATATAGGCCATACGGTAACCATCATTAATTAGTTGCTGTATTTATTAGCTAGCTTGTTTGTTAATTAAGCTTAGTGATTAAATTAAGTATTAGTCGAGACCACGTAAAGAGAGCTAGGCGCTAAAATAGCAAATAGCAGCAAAGATATTGTGTTGCTTGGGGCTTAAATCTGCAATACTCAGCAATATTTAATCATATGTTGCGATCGAAAATCATTTGCAAAACCTGACCACATTAGCAGAGTCAAGGTTTTGGTTATTTAGGTGGCTGAGTTCTAAATAACCGCAAAATTGCGCTAGAGGAGTTATCCCTGCTTGATGTCTAATGAGAAAGGGCGTAGGACAGCAATATTTTGAAGAGACATAATCCTACCCCTTCGGTTTAGTTACATCCAGTTCTAGTGGAAGGGATTTATAGGCATGACTACCCGTTATCAGCAGGCTTTACAGGCCTATGCAGAAGGACGGTATGAGGATGCAATGCAGCAGTTTTCTGAGCTTCTGTATGAAGATCCTCGTAATCCAAAGTTGCATATTTGGCTAGGTGCCACCTTTCGCAAGGCTGGCAAAATTGAGTATGCGCGGGTGCAATACCAACAGGTTTTAACTCTTACCGACGATCCAGATTTGTTGGATATCGCTAGAACTTCGTTGGCTCAAATTCAAAATAGTGCAGTTGAGGCGATCGCTTCCGATACTACCGGCAACACGGGTAGCACTAGTGGTGGCTTGGATCTCAGCAGTGGTAGCTTGAATGGGCTCGGTGACACCAGCAGCAATGGCCTGGTGGAAACCGCAAATATTGTGGATGAGCATCAACTAATCGAAGATCCCGATACCACCCAAATTGCACCAATGGCTAATACTCCGGGGGGCGTAATCCCACCACCTGGCTCTGCCGCACCGATTAACCACCAATCTTTACAGCCACCAGCTCAGCCACAACAATCAGCCTATGCGCAGAATGGCAATCACCCAAGCGCAGCGATCGATGATACTTCGGCTCAGGTAGCAATAGGGGCAAATAAATCAACTAGAGCGAAATCAACAAGGTCTACATCTAAATCTACTAAATCTACCGCCAAGCCATCTGTCCGGACGCGCAAGCCACAGAGCAATCAGGTACCAAGAAAATCGGACACGCTCAGGCCATCGAGCTTGAAACAACGATTTATTTTTTCAGCATTTGCAGTTGCAGCAGTAACCGCTGCCGGAATTGGCTTTTTGGCCTATCGACTTAATCAAACCAAAATTGCGCAAACAACCGGTGAAACCAGGGAACTGCAGGCAACTAGCCTGGCGGGTCAGGTTGGTAGCTTCATGCAGCAGCAATATAACAGCACCCAGATGTTGGGTAATCTGATGTCGTCTAGTAATTTACGCCCCAATCAACCTCTCTCAGCAGGGCAGAAGCAATGGTTGCAAGGTCGATTAGATTTGTATAACCAGGCATTTAGCAGTTTTGATAGTATTGCTCTGTTTGATGTGAATGGCAATCTGGTGGCACAGGCTAAGGATTCGATCAACCCGTTGCCGATCGCCCCGGAGATGCTGGCGCAAATTGTTGCCGCTCCTGCGAACGCGCCGCAAATTGGCGAATTAATCGAAACCGAGCAGGGCTATGCGATCACTTTAACTACGGCGATCGTCAATCCGACGGCGCAGCAAGTGGCATTGATATTAAGAGTGCAAATGCCAGTCGAGGCACTCAGTAATGCGGTAGATAACCCAGGCAATCAATATGCGGTGATTGATGATAGTGGCAGTTATGTAATTGCAGAAGGAATCGGCACAACTGGCACCAATGCCACCGCCACCTATCCAGAATTAAGCCAACTTCTGGCCACCAGCCAGCCAAATGTAAATGGGATTAATACCTCCGGTCAAACCCTTGCTTTTGCACCAACCCCTTCCACCACCACACCACTAGATTTAAATTGGGCAGTCCTAGTCAATGCCGATCGCGGCTTAGGAATCAGTGACAACTTTATTATCTATTTAGCTGCGGCTGGTTTGGCTCTGGTTGCACTGATGGGCATAATTGCGGCGATCGCTTCCAAAAGCATTACCGATCCACTCAAGCAAGCCAGTGAGGCAGTCCGCCAGATCGCCCGTGGCAATTTTAATATCAAACTCAAAGAAAGCAGCAAAGATGAGATCGGCATCCTATCTGCCAATATTAATCATCTTGCCACCGAGTTTCAAAGCCTATTGCAACGGCAAAAACAGGAAAAAGAACATCTCCACCAGCAAGTGTTGAAATTGTTTAAAGCGCTGCAACGGCTGGCGGGGGTTGAAGCAGGTGAGGTGCAGATTTCCGGCGATAGTTTGGGCTTGATTGTCAACAAAATTGAAACCAACCTGGTGCAAAAAGAAGCTGAGGCCAATCGCCAGCGGCAAGAGAAAGAAAAGCTGCAACAACACTTAATTGAGATTTTGAGTGATGTTAGGGAGCTGGCCAGGGGCGATCTCAGCGTGCGGGCAAGATCAACCGATGGCGACATGAAGAGTGTTTCCGAGTTTTTCAATGCAGTGATCAATGGCTTACAAAAAATAGTTGTCAACTCCAAGGGCTTTGTTGCGCAAGTGGATCTATCGATCGGTCAAAACCAAACTGCCGTGAATCAATTAACCGCCGATGCGATTAAACAAGCCAATGAAATTACCAAAACCCTTAACTCTGCGCAACTGATGACAATCTCGGCGCGATCGATTAAAAATAACAGTGCTGAGGCATCAACAGCGGTTAAAAATGCCATGACTACGGCTACAAGTGGCAACGAAGCGATCGAGAATACAATGCAAAGTATTTTGCGATTGCGGGCCACCGTAGCAGCCACAGCCAAAAAGATTAAGCGCTTGGGTGAATCATCCCAGCGAATTTCTAAGGTGGTTTCATTAATCAATGAAATATCTGTGCAAACCAACTTCCTGGCGATCAATGCGGGGATTGAAGCTAACCGCGCTGGGGAAGCTGGGGCTGGTTTTGGGTCGGTCGCCGAAGAGGTGGGTGAGTTAGCAGCGCGTTCTGCCAGTGCAGCCAAGGAAATCGAACAACTGATCAATGGCATTCAAGCAGAAACAGGTGAGGTAATCAATGCGATGGAAAATGGCACTACCCAGGTGGTCGAAAGTACCCAACTGGTAGAAGAATCCAAGCAAAGCATTGCCGAGATCGTGGCTGTGTCAGAGCAAATTGATGAATTGATTAACACGATCTCAGAAACCACTGACTCCCATGCTAATACGGCGGAATGTGTGTCGGGGTTGATGCGGGATCTGGCCAAGGTATCGGGGCGTACCGCTGGTTCATCGAAGAAAATTTCGGATTCATTTAAGGTTGCAGTGCAAAACATCGAACAATTACAACATTCGATGTCCAAATTCATCGTTGAATAATCTAGACACCCTGGCTGAGCAATGCTAATCGAGTAGCGATCGCCAAACTAGAATTATTGTTAACTAACTCGAAATCACTGCACATCTGGCCACCAAGGCGATAGGATCACAGTCAAACAAAAGGATTTAAATTAAAATCGATTGATTGCAGTTAAGATCAAACAAACCATGAATGGGGAAACATAATTCAAACAAAACTGGCAGCTTGATGGCAATCTAAACTTGATGTTATTGATATTTAATTGATACCTGAGGTTTTTGATAGTTGATGGGGGATTCAATTCCTGCCAGGGACTGTGTGCTATATTTTCGCAATAATCACACAAAGTTAAACCTAGCCAATAGATTTTTCGCAATATAGAAAAAGGATCTACTCGATCAAAGTAGCACCCTCTCCTAATTTTCCTGGTCAATCAATAATATCCAAAATATCCAAATGTAGGCAAAATCAATTTTCACCAATCGATAAAATATTATTAAGCCAATTTAGACAATTAATAAGGTAAAAGCCATTGTGCGACGCACTCTGTCTTAGATCTGCTAGATCGACCTACACCAGCTAAGCAGTCTGCTCACCAATTTGCCATAGAATCATGACCCACGATGAGGAACTTGAAGTTCGCCGCCTATTTCTTGAGGAAGCTCAGGAATATATTGATGCGATCGCCGATGGTTTAGTTAATCTCGATCGCAATTTAGACGACTTCCGCACCAAGATTGATGGGGTGCTACGTTCTGCCCATTCGCTCAAGGGCGCATCGGCAATGATGCAGTATGACATCCTCAGTCACTGCGCTCATCAACTGGAAGACACCTTTAAGTTATTAAAATCCCATAGCCCCACCATAGATGAAAATATGGAGCGGCTCCTGTTGATCAGTGTGGATATTCTTAGCGAGATCGTCTTGCTATATCGCCAGGGGAAAAATTGCGATCAACAGTGGTTTGATGATCATGCCGCGCCAATTCTACATGAACTAGAAGCATATGTTGCGGTAGTGACAGCCGACAGCGAAGTGGTGGAAGAAGAAGATGATGAAGCCGATGTGGTTGGCTTAATGTTTGAGTCGGAGGTGGAGGAATACTTAACCAATCTGGAGCAACAACTAGAGCAGCATCAGTCTAATCCTGAATTGGCAGAAAGCTTGAAAAGCACCGCCGAAGATCTGGCAGCTTTAGCCGAAATCCTGGAATTACCCAAATTTAATCGGCTTTGCGAACAGGTAATCGATCTAGCGAATACCATCCCAGTCGATCGAATACCCCAGTTGGCTAGCACTACTTTATCCACCTGGCGGCGATCGCAAGCGTTGGTACTGACCGGTAACACCAATGCCATGCCTGGCGAACTAGAATTACCTAGCAGCCTCAAGGAAGCGCTGCATAATGCCGACAATGCGGCTGAGGTGGAAGCTGATTTTGATCCTGAAGCCCAAAATATTCAAGATATTCAGGATATTCAGGATATTAATGACCTGGATGCCGCTGCCAATTTTGATGCCGAGCAAGAGGCAGATTCTGTTGCTGTTGAAGAGAGCGATGGTTTTGATGCGCTTGATCGCTCCGATAAATTAGATAAATTAGGTGATTTAGCTGATTTTGCTGAATTGGAAGAATTGCTCAATCAGGACAATCAAGAATATCAAAGTGGCAATCTGACTAGTCTTACGGACATTGCTGCTGGCTCACCCAACCAGGACACAGACTTACCAGCGATCGCTGTTGACAATGATATTAATAATAAGCATGATGCAGACCAGGTTGATTTAAGTTCTGATCCAGGGGGCGAAGATGAGATTGCAACTTTTGATAATTATGACCCTAGCGACTCAGCGACGATCGAATTACCAGAATTTGGAGATGCGAGCGGCGATCTAACTACGGCTGATGCCGATAACACAAATGATCACAGTGATGACATAAAAGATGATTTAGATAATCAAATTGCGATCGAGCCAACCGTTGATCCCGTGCCACCGACAGCAGCAGTAACAGATTTTGAGGTAGCGCCAATTGAGCAAATTGAGCAAATTGAGCAAATCGGGCAAACTAACGATAACGCTTACCCATCGATTGACCAAGGCGATCGCAGTCAGGTAAACGCAGCAGCGGATCAGAGCGAGCCTGAAGCCCCGGAACCTGAGCAAACCAGTGGTATTTCAAATATTTCAACTAGTGCAACTAACGCCACAGCATTAACAGAAACTAACCCAGAGCCTGATCTCAATCTGCCAGAGGAAGAAAGCAGCAATGCAATTGCAGATCAAGCTATCAAAGCATCCACTGATCCTATTGAACTACCACCACATACAGACATCCCCGATACCCTGGCTGACTTGGTGGCGGAAATTCCACTTCAAGCCGATCCCGAACCTACCAATCAAAATCAAAGCGATCAAATAGCGATCGAGTCAACTCCGAACCGCGATCAAGCCGCAGCAACTACATCATCGTCACCAGAGCCAGCTAATTTACCAGCTAATTTATTAGAGCAAGAACCAGAAAATCGAAGTAATGCCGATCGTAGCAGCGACCTCAATCCACTAGCCGGACTGGCCGATTGGGCAGATTCCGATCGTGAAACTATTGCGGCGCGACGCACGAATCAGGCTGCTGCTAATGCTAATGATTTAGATTTTGAGCCAGATTATGATCGAAATAATCGCCCAGATCAAAGCCCAGATCAAAGCCAAAATATTATCACCGCCGATGATTTATTTGCAGGATTTAATACCAATCCAGAAGCAGATGAATTGGAGGATCTCAATCAAATCAGCCCAACAGAGCTGAATCAAATATCTCCAGACGACAGCGATGATGCCCTAGTTTTTGCGATCGCACCTGATTATGCAATTGACACACCGGTGGCCGCATTTGCACCAAATAATCGCTTCGATCGGGCAGAGATTGGCTATGGCGCAGATCTCAGATCTCCCTTTGAATTGAGCGATCGGCCACTCTATGCTGAAAAAATCATCCGCCAGACCACTGGTAAATATACCCTTCCGGCTGCAACTACCGCCGCTAACACCAGCACCAATTCTCAACAACTACAAGCCAGGGCATCAACCAATGCGGTAGGGCAAACAAACGGAAATATAACAGATCCGATAGATCCGAATGAGACCGATGAGATAGACGAAGATGATGACACAATCATCCTGGGACGAGAAGCAGCCCTAGCGATCGCTGGCAAGCAAAAAGATCGCTACCGCCGCAAGCCAACTAATCCATTTGCCACCAGCAAACAAACCACTGTTTTTACGGCCAATCCACTGGCTTCCGTTACCCCAGCTACTCCCACTACTCCACCTATCTCAACCGAGCCAGAATTACCGGAATTAACAGATGAATCACTTTTGGTTGCAGATTCTAATATTCCTGAGCCAAATGTGAGTGATGAAGCTTTAAAAGATGAGACTGAAGAAGATGAAAGCGATACATTATTACTACCCCGTCAGCCACAGTCTAGCCAATCCAGCAATGCAAGCACTGCAAGTTTAGATATTGATAACGAAGATTCGGTTACTGAAGCCGATGCTCTTTGGGCAGATTTGGAGCAAATGGGTGATGAAAGCTCTGACCTAGCCGCAGCAACAAATAGATCTGCCGCACCGATCGATATCGCGGATGCCAGTGAGCTAAGTTTGCCCCAGAATTATCCGCAGCGATCGCAGGAAGCGTTAGCAGATGTTGATACTAATACTGATGCTAATGATATTAATGATGCTGATGATATTAAATTAAGTAGCGTTGAGCGCCAAAGTGTCCTAGAAGAGGAAAGCATTCTAGATCTATTCGATCAACTTAATCCTGAAACCGAAAACGAGGTTGAGTCACTCGACACAATTGAAAATCTATTTGGTGAGCCGATCGACTCGAATGATGCACAGACAGAGAGCAATCCTGAGCCAGAAAATATATTACCGCTAGAATCACAGGTTAATTCACAAGTTAGTACCAATCCTGTAGATATCACTGCTTCTGAAGCACCAGCGGCGATCGACACGATCGATGACCTGTTTGGCGATGCCTTTGCTAATGTTGGCAATGAAGTTAATCAGGCCAAGCAATCTAAACCTAATCCCAATGCTCCTGATTCTATCGCCGTAACAGAGACAGATCGTACAGATCGTCAGGACATCCCTGAGCCAGCCAGCCAATCCTGGGCAGAGGAGGATTTATTCGGCAATCTTGAGCCTAATCTAGCGTCCAGCGCCACCAATATTACCGCCAGTGAGGCGATCGATGCTCTAGATATCGATGCTCTAGATAATGATCTAGCTATAGATAGCGATGGCGAGCAATGGCAGGGGATTGATGCTGAGGATTTGGACTTATCGATCGATCTAGATGACTCACCCTTAGATTGGCCGGAATCAAACAACTTGTTAGATCTAGCTAATCCAGACGAATCAACCGATCGTGCCGCGCGATCTGAAACAGGTTTGATTGACGTTCCCACCACCACTGAATCAGATTCTGCCACCGATGATAGTGATAATCTAGATGATTTAACCAACAATGCGATCGCTGCCCCGGATGATGATCATGATGGGGATGATTTGGAGTCAGCCGATCGGCCACCAGAAATCACAGCAGCAGCTTCGCCATCAACTTCAGCATCAACCAAGCCCAAGCATAAGCGCACTGACTTTTTCTCTGCCTATGTGAATGAAAGCGAAGAAGACAGCCCGACCACTGCTTCTGAATCGCCAGAATCCTCATTGGTGGCCGACACTCTCCTCGATCTATTTGAGGATCTAGATGCCAGTAAGGACGGCGAAAATGCGGCGGCAATCTTGCAATCCAAACTGGAATCAAAAACTGAATTGGTATCGGTTTATCTCAAAGAAACCAGCATCCGCCTACCGATCAGTCGATTGGAGGAGATGAATGATCTATCCGATCAAATTACGGTTGAGCGCAATATCCTGGAATCACAATTGCGTCGCCTGCGCGAACTATATGCGGTCTTATCCCAACGGATTCAAGAACTGGATGAATCTGATGTATCTGTCCATGCCCTCTATGACAAGCTCAGTTTAATCAATAATAGACATGAGAGCAGCAATACACCGTCAGTCCTATTAGACCTAGACCGCCCGGCAGCTAATTTCAGCCTTGATCAAGCAGAGCAATTAGCGCAAGCAAGTGAAATAGGTCAAGCTAATGATAGCGGTGCTGATTTAGAAGCAGAATCCAACGATGCAGAAAACTATACCGCAGAATTCGATCGCTTAGAAATGGATCGCTATGGGGAACTGCATACCCTGGTGGCCAGCATCATCGAGACGATCGTGAAGCTGGAAGAAGTTAAAGAAGATATTAATCTCAGTTTGGCAGAGGCAGAACAAGGAGCCAGCGATCTGGGCAGGTCGTTTAAACAACTACAAACTAAAATCATTCAGGCACGGATGCGGCCGCTTTCGGATATTGTAAGCAGATTCCCACGCATGTTGCGCAGTCTTTCATTGCAACATGGTAAGCAGGTGGAATTAGAAGTCGAAGGGGGCGATCTGCTGATCGATCGGGCGATCCTAGAGGCACTCACCGATCCACTCAATCATCTTGTGCGCAACTGTTTTGACCACGGCATTGAAGATCGGCGCACCCGCATTCATTACAACAAGCCAGATACGGGCAAAATATTCATTAGGGCAGTCAGCGAGAACAATACCACCACAATTACGATCGGCGATGATGGGCGCGGCATTAATATCAACAAAATCCGTGAGAAAGTCCGCCAGGCAGCGATCGCCGCAAATATGGATGGGGATCAAGTAGATGAAATTCCCCAGGAAAAACTACTCACGGTTATTTTTGAACCCGGTTTTAGTACCGCCGAAAAGGTAACTTCTCTGTCTGGTCGCGGTGTGGGGATGGATGTGGTACGCACCAACCTCAAGCAAATTGGTGCTGAGATCAAAGCTGATACCAAAGAAGGACTGGGCAGCACCTTTACGATCACCTTCACTAATACCCTGGCCTCGGTGCAAACCCTGTTGATTGAAGCCAATAATATGTTTATGGCGATGCCGACAGCAATTATTAAAGAAATTGTGCCCTATGAACCAGAGCAGCTAGTTTTAACCCAACCAACGCTCACTCAGATTAATGAACCTAACGAATCTAATGAAGCTGAGGGAAATGAGATTGCTCCCACAGAAGATGCACAAGGGCAAAACACCCAAACCCCAGAAACCGATCGACAACAGTTTAAATGGTCTGGTCACCCAGAACCAATTGCCACGATCGATCTAAATAATTATCTCCACTTCAATCGCGGTTTGTATGATAGCCATGCCCAGGACAAACCCTTTGCCAAGGCTCCGGCGATGGTGATTTGCCAAATTGGCCAGGAAATGGTGGCGATCGCGGTCGATTGTTGCTGGGGTGAACAGGATGCCAGCATTCGCCATGTGGAAAGCGATATTCCTCTGCCTAAGTGCTTTAGCGGTTGTATTATTTCTGGCAGTGGTCAGGCAGTGCCCCTACTCAACCCCCAAGAGATTCTCAATTGGCTGCAACCGGAACCAATCGAAGTTGCGGCAGAAGCGGCCGATGAGCGGCAAATTATGCCTGCTTTAGAGCAAGAGCAAGGCCAAGTAGCACAACCTCAACCCCAGGAAACGACTCCCACCCCAGCTACTCCTAAACCAAGTCGCACCGCTGTGCTGGTAATCGATGATTCGGTGAATGTGCGCCGCTATCTAGCATTGACTCTGGGTAGGGCAGGGTTTCACACCGAACAGGCCAAGGATGGTGAAGATGCTTTGAGCAAGCTGCGGGCTGGGCTCAAGGTTGATGCGATCGTGAGTGACATTGAAATGCCACGTCTGGATGGCTATGGACTATTGGCGAATCTACGTGCCGATCGTGGTTATGATCAGTTGCCGATCGTGATGCTGACTTCGCGGAGTGGAGATAAGCATCGTCAATTGGCGATGAACCTGGGCGCAACGGAATATTTTACTAAGCCCTACCAAGAGAAAACCCTGGTGGACACGTTGAAGAAGTTAATTGCTCAGGACAATCAATAAAGCTGTTACCAAAGTCTTATTTTGGATATTTTGTCATGGGCGATCGCTATTTTGGCCTTAGCTCAAGGAGAAACAAGCACTGAGGTCGCAGGCGGGTTCTCAGGCGATCCTCAATCAGGAAGAGGGTTGCAAAGATCTATCAGACTCAAGCTGCTATATTCATATCCTCATCCCTTATCTTTGTAAGCAAAAGATTGGTTGACTACCACTATTAATCTCTGCCCAGAAGAACTAGAGTTGAAGCAGCATACCTGGCATGATCAATTTAATTTGAGTTATTTGATTCATATTTAGCTTGAACTTTTAAAGTGAAATTAAAGCACTGGGGATAACCTTGATCTCTAAATCATTGCCAGAATCATTGCTTGGGGATTTTGAGTTACATGTAGTTGAGCTGGCCAGCCGTAAACCCAAGCGATCGCCCAGCCAACCAGGTAAACATGACGTAATTCTGGGTGGTCAAGCCCCCCTGCCCGAAACAGGGGTGATTTTGGGTGGGCTGCAAGGGATCAAAAGTCGCCTCGGCAGTGCGATCGTGGCGCAGCGGATCAATGCGCTCAAAGCAGCATTAAACTACGACCAACCAGGTTTAGAGTTAATTAGCCAAGCCCTGGGCGATCGCTCGATTAAGGTACAACGTGCTGCCCGATTGATTTTGAGTAATTGCGATCAAAGTCAACTCTTGCCAGAGATTCAGGCTACTTTGACTGAATATCGCAAATATGATCTATTTGACTGTGTTGATCAATTCAATGGCCATAACCGACCAATCAGCGATCTAGAGATCACTCCAGACGGCAATCAGCTCATTAGCTGCGGTGAAGATCACACGATCCGGATCTGGGATTTAGTTGCTGGTCGCTGCCATCAAATTCTACGCGGCCATACCGCCAAGGTGACCGCGATCGCCCTCAGTCCTGGCGGCAAGTTTCTGGTCAGTGGCAGCCGCGATCGCACAATCAGAATCTGGCATTTGGCCAACGGCAATCAAATTAAATGCCTCAGTGGTCATACCGGCTATGTCAACTCTGTGGCGATCTCCCCCGATGGTGAACATATCATCAGCGGTAGTCAGGACACCACAATCAAGATCTGGAATGTCAGACAAGGCCAGATCATTAAAATTTTGCGTGGTCATACTAATCTGGTGGATGCGGTGGCGCTCAGCCCCGACGGTAGGTTTGTGGCTAGTTGTAGTTGGGATACCACGATTAAAATCTGGGATTTACACACCTTTGACCTGTTGCATACATTCATTGGCCATTCGGCGCGGGTGCTGTCCTTTGCGATCACTCCGGATGGCAAAACCCTGGCCAGCGGTAGCCTTGATAGCAGAATTATGCTGTGGGACTTGGTGACCGGTGAAAAAATTAAAACCCTGGATGGCCATAAAGGCTGGGTGAAGTCCTTGGCGATCGCCCAGGATGGCAAAACCCTGGTCAGCGCCAGCTATAAGATGATTAAGGTGTGGGATTTAGAAACCTACCAGGAACTAACCACGCTGCGCGGCCATAGCGATCTGATTAACAAAATTGCGATTAGTAAAGATGGCCAGACGATCGCCAGTGGTGGTGAAGACGATCTGATCAATATTTGGGGTGTACCAAAGTTGTAGACCGCCGATCGCCAAAATAGATCGCCAAAATATTTATTAATGAGGTGTAAATAATGAGGTGTAAATATAGAAATTCTGCTCAGTTATTCATCGGTTTAAACAGGAGTCTATTCCACTTCATCTAATTTGATTGCTGGCGATTGGCTGGTATCCGGCGTATCGTTATTGATTTTTTGAGTTTCAAACTCAGTTAATTGATCTATTTCATCAGGCGTAGCTAGCTTCAGCCCAGATTTCAGCTTGGCCACATTATCCAACTCCAGCTCCTCCGGCAAAATTGTCGCCGGCAGCAACTCAATCTCCTCAGCGGAAGACAACAAACCACTCAAGCCATCCACCAGACTACGGATGTTATCTCGGAAGCGCGGATCGCCAGTTAGCTCATCCAAATCAGCGGTAATTTTCTGCGTGTTGGCAAAGGTAGCCCTAGCCGAATCGAGGGTTTCACGCAATGCAATGATTGTATTCGGGTCATTAATTTGATCCGATAGCTCCCGCAGATTAGCTGCCGTTTGCGCCGCATTGCTGGATAGCTCCTTTAGGTTTGCCGATAACTGACCATCATCCAAAAGTGGCTGGGCACTGGCGATCAACCGTTGTGCTTCCTCTGAAGCTGCACTAATGCTATCGAGGGTTTGGGCTAGTTGTTCTTTATTTTCCAGAATCAAACTATCGGCACTAGTCGCCGCCAAACTAACCTGATCGGCAGCCCTGGTAATTGCTGCGGCTGAATCAGCGAACTCGGTGATCGGCACATCAAAATCAACGATCGTGTTATTGGCACTGCGAGCCAGAGCCGCGATATCATCTGCCGCCGCCGTAATGCTGAGCAGGGTGCTATTCAAATTGCCTAAAAATTCTTCATCGCCAAACCGCTCTAACGCCTCGGTGCTATCCCGTAGCAGTTTGGTGAAATCAACGCCTGTAGTACCAAACACAACGCTACCTTGGCAAATAATTAGATCGCTGTTGCAATCTTGTGCCAGGGGATCGAGATCGGGAGCGCTATCAAGGTCGGTTTGCGGGAAAATATCGATCGCGGTACTGGCCAGAAAGCCACTTTGATTGGTTTCAATCACTGAATCCACTGGCATCGCCAGGTCAGAATCATCTACTTCCACATTCACCCGCACTTTGCCCGTAGCAGCTTCCACGCCCTTGACCGAACCAACCTGAATGCCACGATAGCGCAGCGGTGAGCCCACATCCAGGCCACTGGCATCTTCTAGTTCGATCGTGAATGAAAAACCCCTACCACCAAGGCGGAGTCCTCTTTGCCAGAGCAGAACCCCAGCCAATGCTCCCAAGACCACCAGAATAAAAATACCCAGTGTACTTTCTCGGAAAAATCTACTGCGCATGATCAAGAATTCTCCTCAACAACAATCTGAATTGGGCCATCCTTGCTACCACTAAAAAATTGCCGCACGTAGGGATTATCAGTAGTGTCAATCTCATCTACTGAGCCTTGCCACTTTACCTTACCACCATGTAACATCACGATCCGATCGGCTGTCCGGCGAATGGTGCTGTGTTGGTGTGAAACTATAATATAGCTATCACATTGTGAGGCACGTAGCGATCGAATCAGATCTTCAATCACCGTTGAGGCAACTGGATCTAATCCTGCGGTCGGCTCATCATATAATAAAATCTTTTTCTGCTTCTGCTTGCTATCGGGTTCTTCGACGATCGCCCTGGCAAAACTAACCCGCTTGCGCATCCCACCGGATAGCTCACTGGGATAGCGATCGCTAACATTGGGCATCCCCACCAGGCGCAGCTTATCGGCCACAATTTCAGCCACTTCCTTTCTGGGCAAATGGGAATGTTCGAGCAGCGAAAACCCCACATTCTCCGCAACAGTGAGCGAGTCAAACAGGGCAGCTTGCTGAAACACCATCCCCACTTGAATATCACCGCCTTCGCCAGCAATACCGCGCAACGGTTTACCATTGATCAATACTTCACCGCGATCGGGCTCCAATAGGCCACTTACAATCCGCAGAATCGTTGATTTGCCAGTTCCCGAAGGTCCAATGATCGCAACTGCTTCACCGGGATAGAATTCTAAGTCAACACCATCTAGTACCAGATTAGAAGCACCAAAGCTTTTGGAAATTTGCTTTAGTTCTATGAGAGGCTTTGGTTTGCTAGCTGTAGCCATATCCAGTAACCAAAATAACTACATTATCGAAATAAACTCATCCAGGTCAAGTTTTGAGGTGATCTGGTTATGATTAAATAAAATTTAAAAAGCAAATATTTAATCCACAAGTAAAATATCTAATCCAAAAGTATCAGATTACGGCTCAAGATTCAGCCTGATGCTCTTTAACTTTAGGTATAGCATGGATGCAAATTACCAATCATGTTTGAGTGAGCAGATTAGCTCAACTAATTAAGCTTAAATCCAGAGATTCTAACCTCTGCGCCTCCCTGAAATCATCTCAGCCCAAGATTCGGTGAAAGTTAAGCTTTAACTGGCAATCAGATCGCAATAAGCTAATTATCGATAAGAATTAAGCCGTTATTACAGCTATTAAAGTCAAGTAATTGTCAGTGCAACAAAATGTGAGTATATGAGTCAAAGTATATAAGTCAAGATAGATTAAGCATACTTAACAAAAGAGATTGCATAATCCAGGGATGAAAATGCCATCGGCAAAAACATCAAATATGTATATGATGTCAGTCTGACCGATCGCTTAATTGTTAAATCATCCCACCAATGTGCAACGCCTCACAAAATATCCTGATTCAGGCCAAATCAACTAGCGACGCAGTTATAAAATGCCAATAGGGAAACAAAGTAGCGCCGAAACAGTTAATATAACAGTCAATCATCTGACTGGGAATCAGGATATATATTAGCTCAGGCAATCATCTCATTACTCTAGCTCACTTTGGAATTTAGGCGATCGGAACTTTGAGACGCAATCAAGTTCAGACAATGGCTCTTGCCAAAGATTAAGCCAGTCGAGTCGTAATTGATAAGAGATAGTTAATGTTGAGTAGAGCACAAATCAGACCCTTTTACCTAATTGATAGTGACCCTGATTTACAAGCCAGCCTCAATCATGGCATTGTCGCTGAAGGGGCAGTATTAGCCAATGGAAGAACGGTGCTAATTTGGCTCAGCGGTTCCTTTGTGCATGGTGGCCACCCAGACCTGGATGGCGTAGAAAAAATTCATGGCCAGAATGGTAAGCGCAAGATTGTATTTATTGACCAATTACCATTTAAGCGTCGAGCACCACGCACTTTTTTCCTAGAGCGAACTGAAGACGTAAATGGCCTGAGTGGTACTGGTTTTGTGGCAGAGGGAATTGAATTCAGCAATGGCTGGTGTATTCTCAACTGGTTGGTATGTCCTTTCTCGGATTTTTGGTACCCCAGTTATGAGGATATTCAAAATATTCATGGCCATGAAGGCAAAACTAAACTGGTTTGGGAAACTGCCGCCAGACAAAATCAAAAGCTTTATATTTAAAATATTTGAGCCGATCGCCCGTTGGTACATTTTCACCTGCGATCCTAAGTAACTATAAAGTAACTATAATCTGCCACTTGAGCAATTTAGCGATCAGGAATTGCAATCCAGAGCTAGGTGTCTAGGTGTCTAAACAATCAAATCGGTAATCATTACTTATCATGATTCTCGGAGCCTACCGTCACAGAATTAGCCACCGTCTATATATATAGGAGCAGAGTCTTACTGGTATAGAGTAACGCTATCCCGGCGAGAATGAGATAGTGGTTTGATCGATCGCAATCGATCGCAGTATTAATTAAATTTGGTAAGGTGCCGAGCATATGCAGGAAATCGTGATCCAAGGCCATAAAATTGGCTCTCAACATCCTCCCCTGGTGGTGGCGGAAATGTCTGGCAATCATAATCATTCGCTAGAGCGAGCTTTGGCGATCGTTGAGGCAGCGGCCAAGTCGGGAGCCCATGCCCTGAAGCTGCAAACCTATACTGCCGATACCATGACGATTAATCTGGATACCGGTGAATTCTTGATTGATGATCCTCAGAGTTTATGGCAAGGGAATTCCCTCTATCAGCTTTATCAAAAAGCCCATACGCCCTGGGAATGGCACGAACCAATTTTCAAGCGTTGCCGCGAATTGGGCATGATTGGTTTTAGTAGCCCCTTTGATCCTTCTGCCGTTGACTTTCTAGAAGCTATCAACGTGCCTTGTTATAAGATCGCCTCTTTTGAGAATATCGATCTAGCCCTGATTCAGAAAGTTGCCAGCACTGGTAAACCAACGATTATTTCAACTGGCATGGCCACGATCGCCGAAATGGATGAGATGGTCTGTGCCTTCCGCAATGCTGGCGGGCGTGATTTGATTTTGCTTAAATGCACCAGCACCTATCCTTCCCTTCCTACCAATTCAAACCTGCTCACAATTCCTCATCTGCGCGAACTTTTCGGTGTACAGGTGGGGCTTTCCGATCATACCCTGGGAATTGGTGTAGCGGTGGCCAGTGTGGCCTTGGGCGCAACCCTGATTGAAAAACATTTCACCCTCTCTAGAGCTGACGGGGGCGTTGATGCAGCTTTCTCGCTGGAAGTAGCAGAAATGCAGCAATTGGTGAGCGAAAGTGAACGCGCCTGGCAGGCTTTAGGCCAGGTTGTCTATGGCTCGTTGGCAGCCGAACAAGGTTCGCGGGTTTTTCGGCGATCGCTCTATGTGACTGAGGACATCAAAGCTGGCGAAACATTTACTACCCAAAATATTCGATCGATTCGCCCTGGTTATGGTCTGGCCCCAAAGCACATAGATCAATTTCTTGGTAAAACCGCTGCTTGTAATATCGCCAGAGGAACGCCTTTGAACTGGGATTTAATTTAGCTAATTGGCATTTGGCATCTGGTATCTGGTATCTGGTATCTTAGGCAAGTATTAATCGCTGTTACATTAAAAGCTAATTATGTTAAGTAGAAGATTAGAAGACGGCTTAATGATCAACATTGCTCATACATAACAATTCATTGCAATCAGGATATTAATTCCCCTAAAAATTTGATCACTGATCTACACTGGATTAGGATAACAATTTGTGACTGGCAGTGCATTGGCTCTTTGATGACCCTCCCATCAATAGAGGCGTGATTTATGTGAATAAATATGTGTGAGCCACAATGAATAATGCCCCCAGTGACAAGGATTTCCAAAAGCTGCAGCAGGAAATTTCTAAATTACGATCGCAACTTGCAGCCATAGCCAACCCTACCCCCCAGGAAACTACAGAGCCAACTAATAAGCCAATTATTGAGCCAACTACGTGGCCAATTACAGTGCCAATTCAGCTCCTGCAACAAAAGGCGCTCCTATCGGTGGTGACCAAAATTAGAGAGTCATTAGAACTACAGACTATTTTTGATTCAACTGCTACCGAGGTAAGACAACTACTCAATGTCGATCGGGTAACCATATATCGCTTCGATCCTGGCGCTAACTATAATGTCGGTCGATTTGTAGCTGAAGATGTACTACCACCCTATCATTCAGCCTTAGGCGCTGAAATTAATGATCATTGCTTCGGCCATAATTATGCTCATTATTATCAACAGGGCAGAGTTTGGGCTGCGGCTGATATATATGCGCTGGGACTCAAAAATTGTCATATTGAGATTTTGGCTCGGTTTCAAGTAAAAGCCAACCTGGTGGTACCGCTACATCAGGGTAATGAATTGTGGGGGCTATTGTGTATCCACCATTGCGCTGCTTCGCGTCAGTGGCAAGATACGGAAATTGAGTTTGTGCAGCAAATTGCGGCTCATTTGAGCGTAGCCCTACAGCAGGCAGAGGCAATGGAGCGCCTGAACCAACAATCGCAATACCTTTCGCTATCGGTTGCCCAGGCAGTGGCACGGGAAAAAGCTGCCGCCACTGTGATTAATAAAATTCGCCGATCGCTGGAAGTTGAGGAAATCTTTGCCACCACCACCCACGAAGTCAGGCAATTGCTGAATGCCGATCGGGTGGCGATTTATCGCTTTAACCCCGATTGGAGCGGTGAGTTTGTGGCCGAATCGGTCGATCGTGATTGGTTGCCATTGGTGCACCAAAATATCAACAACAAGAAAAATATCAACACGAAGTGGGAAGATTCCTATTTGCAAAAGACCCAAGGGGGGCGCTATGCCAATCATGAAACCTTTGCCGTTGCTGATATCTACACCGTAGATCATTCAGAATGCCATGTCCGAATGCTGAAATATTTCCAGATCAGAGCCTATGCGATCGCGCCGATTTTCTCTGGCCAGAAGCTGTGGGGATTGCTAGGAGCCTATCAAAACTCTGGGTCGCGTCAATGGCAGCAATCAGAAATCAACTTCCTCAATCAAATAGCTGAGCAATTTAGCATTGCCCTCCAACAAGCCAAATTACTCAAACAGGCACACCAGCGATCGCAGGAGCTAGAAAATACCCTGATTCAACTGCAAATAGAAGTCCAAGAACGCAAAAAGGCTGAACATATCGCAAAACAGGCTCTGGCCAAAGAGAAAGAAATTAGCCAGCTTAAGTCTCAGCTCATTTCTACCATCTCCCATGAATTACGCACACCGCTTTCCTTGATCATGCTGCTCAGCGAGGCCTTAGAAAACCGCTATGACCAATTACCAGCAATCAGGCGATCGCGTAAATTCAGCCAAATCAAAGAGAATGTCAATCGCATCATCCGGGTAATCGAAGATGCCCTAACCATCAATCGCACCGAATCAGCTGAGTACGATTTTTCGCCAGTACCACTAAATCTAGAAGATATCTACCAGAGTATTATTGCTGAATGGCAGCGCAACCAGCAGAATCATCAAGTTGAATATCGGTTTATAGGACAGCATCCTATTTGTGCCCGGCTTGATCCAGAACTGATTAAGCAACTAACTTTCCAGCTACTTAGCAATGCTGCTCGGTACTCGCCTACCAACAGCAGCATATTATTCGAGCTAATCGATCGCCATGATCAGGTTGTAATCAAAGTCACTGACCAGGGCATTGGCATTCCTGCCGCTGAACAAACCAAGATTTTTGAGCAGTTCTATCGGGCTACTAATGCTGATACCATATCCGGTACACCAGGCGCAGGGTTGGGGTTGGCGATCGTTGAGCAAATCACTAGTCTGCACCACGGCGATGTTCACATTCAAAGCAAGCTAAATCAGGGCACTACCTTCGAGATTGTATTACCTAAAAATCTGACCTAGGGGCTGTAACTGCTGCTACAAGCTTGCCAGGCCAGGAATTTAAGTTATTTGCTCAGCAGGTTTGATCAGCAATTAGCTAGAACTAACTTACCTATTTAGAGCCAGTTGCCAACCAAAATAAACGAAGACCAATAGTAGGGATGGGAAAGATCGATTTGGGCTCCTTCATCGGGCAAAATCACATCATCCAGACCAGGAATACCAACTGCTCGGCCATTTTCGATTCTGACCCTACCACTCAGGATCGATTGCTGAGATTCACGCAGGGCGATCGCCTTACTCCGCGAATCCTCCCACCGGCTATAGAAATTAATCATCAGCGGTGCGGTGCCAGCATCCTCAACCGGCCACAGGGAAGCCAATACGCTCTTAACCCCCTTCTTGATCGCCAATCCACCCAGGCCAAGACTTTCACCCACGGCAGTTTGACAAGCGCTGAGGGTCAGCATTTCCACGGTTGGATCATCTAGCCCCAACTCGCCGATCGCTTTAATATTCAGGCGGCGATCCCAGAATTGAATAAATGCGCCCTCTTCTTGCGAAGAAGTGAATCGAGCATGGGTGGCCAGATGGATAATGCCATATTTTGCCTGACCACGTTGCGATTGGAGGTTGCCAACGGTGAATGGTTCATTCAGGAAGAAACTTCCCGATAATACATCTTCGGTAATGGTTTCCACTTCAGTTTCTACCGCAGGAAGGGCGGCAAATCCATCCACAGATTCCGTCAGACCCATCGCCAGAATCCGACTGTTTTTGCTATCTCTTTCCTTCAGGATTGCTTGGCTAACACTTAAGGCCGGAATTGTGGCGGATGCATATTGATCCGCTAAGAAGCTACTACCATCATGGAAGGCAGCAGGTGGGATTACCCGCAAGCCACTATCCATCACAAACACGATCGTTTCGACTTCCTCTGCTTGCAGTCGATCGTGGATTGGTCGCATAATCCAATCATAGAGCTGTTGCGATTGGCGCAAATAGTCGTCGGAACTAGGATCACGCAGGTTGATTGCAAAGTCAGTCACAACCGTATTCATATCTGATTCAGAGACACCTCGCACCGTCACCAGGAATGGCTTACCCAGTTGATCAGGGGAGATTGATTTATCCTTGTCGGCATTGTCGTCTTCCGGTCGCTTGGGCGGAATCACCAGGATTTCGAGCCGATCTTCCAAAATAATCGGATAAACGATCGCCGTCACACTCTTAGTAATATTTGAGGCTTCGGTGATGATTTCCTGGCCATCATTCAGCCCCACAATATTAGCTGGTAGGCTCTCGCCGGTATATACTTCCAGCTCTGATTTATAGCCGGATTCGATCGCAATCAGGGCGGCATCTAGCTGACCATTCGCTAGAAAGCGATCGGCCTCGGAGCGCTTAAAGTCAATCAGCGCAATCTTAGCCTGGCGATCGAGACTGGCCTCAGGCTGCTGGAGTGAAGGATCGAGAGTGATCAGGGTGGAGTCAACTACATCCTGTTCCTGGGATCGTGTAGGCGAAGGTGCAGGCGCAGGATTGGGTGCAGGAGTCGGTGTGGGGGCCGGGGTGGGTGTAGGCGTTGGTGTGGGAGTAGGTGTAGGCGTTGGTGTGGGAGTCGGTGTTGGCGTTGGTGTAGGAGTTGGTGTTGGCGTGGTCGTAGGAGTCGGCGTGGGCGTAGGAGTCGGTGTGGGCGTAGGAGTCGGTGTGGGCGTTGGTGTGGGAGGCGGATCGGTGGGAGGCGGATCGGTGGGAGGCGGATCGGTGGGAGGCGGATCGGTTAGGGGCGGATCGGTTGGAGGTGGATCGGTGGGAGGGGGATCATTTGGTAGGCTATTCCGAATCAGAATATTGCCCTGGATTTGTTCAACCGGAATCGTGGCAGTCAGGATCTGGTTAGCGTTGCTGGTGACGATCGCGCTGACTGTGCCATTACCGCTCTCGCTCACAATCCCACTATCGCCAACCAGGAAATCATCTACGCCGGTTACCAGGGGATCGCGGACGATACTAACCGAACCACCAGCATCAGAGCCATCCGTAGAAATACTGGCATCCGTGCCATTAAAACCAGTGAAAAAGCCGATCGCCCGGAAGAAATCGGTAAAGACAATATCCACATCACCGCCAAAGCCATTGGTAGACTCGGTTCGGATCGAATCTAATATGATCGTGTTGCCATCAATATTGACATCGCCACCAAAATCGGAACCAGTCGTATTGATCAGACCAACTTGAATATTGTTACCGGAGATATCAACATCACCGCCATCAAAAAATGCTCTAGTAAAAATATCACCAGCACTGACATTATTGATCGCCGAAATAACTACGGAAACGTTACTACTGTCGGCAGAAACGGGTAGCTCGTTAATATCGCCAACGGTTATATTCTGACCAGATAAGCTAATCGATCCACTTTGATTCGAATCAGCTACTGCGGAAATATTGCCAGTAACAATGCTCCCCGTACTGCTATTAACCGTAACATCACCAGCAGTACCACTCATGGGGGAAGAGCCTTGAGCGGCATTAGTGTTTATATTGTTAACATTAATATCACCATTCCCCAAAGCAGTAATGGTCACATCCCCGCTGGCAGCACCTTCATAGCCATAGGCATAAATGTTACCTGTAACTGTAACGCTACTGCTGGATGTGGTAGATATACTGACATCACCAGCACTACCACTATAGGAGCCAAAGGTATCAATATCGCCATTCACATTAATATCACCAGTGGCATTAACGGTGATATCACCACTTATATTTGACGATGCAGTCAGTAAATCTCCATTAACAGTTACATCGCTGCCAGTAATTTCGATCGCACCACTATTAATATTAGCTGAAGTATCAATCTTGCCAGTATTCACTTCACCACTGGCACTAATAATTACTGGGCTAGTGCTGGTATTCTCGGAGAAGGCATTAGTAATATAGCCAGTATTAACATTCTGGCCAGTTAAGTTAACCCCACCACCATTAGCAAACTCAGAGATAGTGAGAATGTTATTCGTGGAGATATCACCACTATCACTATCGATCGCCACATTGCCGGCATTGCCAGCAAAACCAATTACACCACCATAAACACTGGCATTGAGATTACCTACATTAATATCATCGTTGCCTGTAGCGATCAGGTTAATATTTCCAGCGCTATAACCAGGTGAATCACCATCTTCTAATGTGGTAGTAATATCACCAGTCAGGATGCTGCTATTCGTGGTAATGCTAACATCACCTGCATCAAACTCATGTCCTGTAGTAGTAATACCACCAGGAATTTGTACAACTCCTCCCGCATCGATCGTGACGTTGCCACCAAGCCCAAGATTAGTAGAACTAGCAATAATTTCGGTAATATTAACACTATCATCAACTTGAATTGACACCCCACCGGCATCGCCAGCGGAACTGTTCTGGGTTGAAATAATCCCCGAAATTAAAAAACTAGGCTGGTCAACCAAACCAATTAAAACATTGCCTGCCGTACCTTCATTAGCCTCGGCAGTAATACTAACTGCATTAACTGACCCAGGCGTATCAATGAATATATCTCCAGCTATCCCACTGGTAAGACTACTGGAATCGAGATCGCCGGTAGTAATCCCCAGCGGTGCAGAAAAAATCTGATCGCCACCGTTGGAGTTGGCATGGGTGATCACCACATCAGTGTTGATTGTGCCAGTGTTACTGGTGATCGTGGTGTCTACCCCCCTGGCATCGATCAGCGCATTGATATCAACATTCCCTTCAGCCGTAATTCCAAGCAGGTTAGTAGTACCAAAAGCAGAGATAATTTGAATTTGGTCATTTATCTCAACATTACCTGTGGCGGTAATTTCAACCAGGCTATCTTCACCAATCCCAGGAATAATACTAATAGGGCCATCAACGGTAACATTCCCAAGCCCATCTGAAGGGGCTTCAGTAACATTAGAGCCGCCTTCCACCACTGGGAATGAAGTTGTTGAACCAGGTAAAACTCCTGCCCGCAGAATCAAAGCCCAATTATTTACTAAAGCTGGCTCTGGTGAGAATAAATCAGGCCCTGTAATTTCAATGCCATCGGTGGTAATGCTACCTGCCGCTTCGACGAGTAATGAAGTCCCCGAATAATCTCCAGCCAAGTCTACATTGCCAGCCGATCGAATAATTGGATCATAGAGGCTAATAAAATTAGTGACACTGCCAGGAGTAATCGGCTTGAGAATAAAATCCCCAATACTGAAATAGATCGCATCGCCGGAAATAATGCCATCACTTTGCAACGTGAGATCGCCACCACTTTCGATCCGGCTGGCGGCATGGTTCAACGCCAGAATATCAATGCCATTTTTAGCCGAGAGGGTGAGATCGCCACCTGCCCTTACTGTTGAAGCCGTTTCCGCCGAATCACGCAAGACCAATTCATTGCCAGCATTCAAGGAGAGATCGCCGGAGGTTTCTAAATCCGGCACCAGGGCAGCAATATCCTGGTCTGCCTCAACTTGCACCGTTGCCGCATTGGCATTTTTGATCGCTACATCGCCCGGCGCGATCGCATAATTGCCCGTGGTAACAAACTGCTCGGTTTCTTCATTAAAGCTACTGGTTAAGCCTTCACTGATTTCTACTAAAGCTAAGGAACCATCAGGATTTACGACTACCTCATCGGCTTCAGGATTACTTGTGCCCGTTAACTGTCTGGCCAATTGGGGAATATCAGCGATCGTGCCCTGCCACTCATTTCCCACCGCATCCGGCAGAATTGTTAAACCCAACACTGCATTTGGCGATCGCAACTCGATCGCGCTGTTACCTGGTGCTGCCGCGATCGCTACGGTGCCATTGGCGCTGAGATTGCCACTGCTGATCACCGTGCCACCGGTCAGGCTTAAATTATTACTGGCTGCTAAATTGCCCTGGTTAATGATTGCCGCTGGTTCTGTAATGCCAAACCGTAATGCTTTGGGATCACCAAACGGGAATACGCCATCAGCGATCGCCCTGAAAATCTGCTCGCTGTCAAACAAAAGTGACGTGGCGGTGCTGGCATGAAATGAACCGCCAATATCCAGGCTGGCACCTGCGCCAAAAATAATCCCATTGGGGTTAAGCAAATACAAATTGGCATTGGGGAAAGCGCCGCTACTCTGGATCGCGCCAAAGATACTGGAGGGATCACCGCCAGTGACCCGATTTAAAATATTTTGAATGCTGTTGCCATCAACACTGCTACCATCGGTGCCGAAAATGACACCGCTACTGGGTACGTTGAATTGGTCAAAGCTGTGGAAGAGGTTATTACCATTGACAGTGCCGGAGCCAACTGGATTGATCTGATTGCCATCCACTGTGGTGGCGGTAGTTCCGTCTGGTGTGACCTGTGCTTGCAGATCTTTTTCATAGGCTAGGCTCAGACCCGTGAATGTTGCTAAGGCCAGCAATAAGTAACAGCGCATATTCCCACCACAAATAAACAGAAAGATTAACGGCGATCGCGTTTTCGTCTTAATACATCAATACATTAGACACAACTAAACCACGCTCAAGTCTTCTTTTACTACGCGGTTGTCACTGCATCAAAACCGACTTATTAAAAATACTGATGATAACTATAGATCAGATATTCCCAAAATCCATAATATAACAATTGGATTTTAAAGGGATACAGCGAATGTACTGATCGATTGCCCTTATCCGCAATGATTAAATATTTATATTTATCAACATCGGCCTTTGATAATTTTAATAATTAACAGATGCAGAGCTAAAAAACTGGATGTGGCCACGTTGCCATGGAGCGTGAATCCATACGTGAATCCATAAAAGATCAGCGATCGCGGCTGAGATTAGGCTAGGCTGGTCGATCCACAAACTTCTTGCCTAAATGTTTATGTAATACCGAATCCTGTTGAATAACCTCATTTAAAATGTTTGTAATCGTTACGACCATTACGTTGCACATGTAAGCGATCCAAAGGATTTGATATAACCGCTGAGAGCATAACGGTCTGGTTACAGGATTGAAACTTTTGCAAGCGTGCTAACAAACCAATATTGCTGAAATCATTTAAGCAAAAACAACTCCAGGCAACAATCTTGGCGATCGCAACATCTGGAGCTGTTTTATTTTCCTCAGCTATGGTTTGGTTCTTGAAACCGATTTGCCAATTTGTTTCTTGCCAAATATTGATATTTAGTAAGATTGATCAAAATCAGCTCACAACAACCAATCTATGATTCATTAACTAACCTATGTGGGTGCCTATGTAGGTGTATTTTGGGGGAATAGGCCAGTTTGAATTTGCAGAGCCAGATCGCGGCCATCGCGCTTCACCTTTAGTTGTAGGCTTTCACCCACGCTGCGACGTTCTACTGCTTGTTGCACTTGGCTAGCCGATTCAAGGGTTTCCCCATCGATATCAACAATTACATCACCAGCCCGCACACCAGCGCGATCGGCAGGGGAATTTGGGACTACGCGGGTGATCAAAATCCCTTGTTCTTCGGATACCTGGATGCCCATGTTGGGATCGCGGTTGATTTCCTGCTTTACATTGGGCGTAAGGGTAATCATTTGAATCCCCAGATATGCCCGCTGCACACTACCGGTGGTAATGAGCTGATCGGCAATCCGCTGCGCAGTTTCGATCGGGATTGCAAAGCCCAAGCCCTGTGCACCCTGAATAATGGCCGTATTGACACCAACCACCTCACCATTTTGATTGAGCAGGGGGCCACCGGAATTTCCCGGATTGATCGCCGCGTCGGTTTGAATGAAGTCTACGCGCTTATCTACGCCAATTTGATCGCTGCTCCGCCCCAGGGCACTAATAATCCCGGCTGTAACTGTATTGTCAAGGCCAAGGGGGTTGCCAATGGCGATCGCCCATTCTCCGGGTTGCAAAGTTTCAGAGCTGCCAATGCTAACAACGGGCAGGTTCGGAGCATCAACTTTAACTACAGCAATATCGGTTAATTCATCGGTTCCCAATACCTTACCTTCCAGCCGTCTGCCATCCTTGAGCACCACGGTCACCCGATCGGCTCCATTGACCACATGGGCATTGGTAATAATATCGCCACTGCGATTGATGATAAACCCAGAACCAGTACCGCGTTCAGTGCGTTCTCTGGGCATCCGGCGCGGGATTTCTTCGCCAAAGAAGTCACGGAAAAAGGGATCGTTAAATACATCCGGCATTTGTTCCGATTCAACCGTACGCGAGGCATTGATCCGCACCACCGCTGGCCCAGTGAGATTGACCGCATCAGCAATAAAGTTATTATTTGCACTGATCGGCGGCAACACAGCCTGGATTTGTTGATTGTTGTCGTTGATTGAAACAGGTGTAGCATTGGCAATCTGGGGATAGGTTGCCACATAGGGCTGCTCTGGCTTCAGCATTGAGCCAACTGAGCCATATACCCAAGCACCAAGACCAGCACCGATCGCCAATAGTACGATCGGGCCAGCCAAACGTTTCAAAACGGGTTTCTTACGTGAGTCTTTCATAAGCGTTAGCTTTGCTGAGGATAAACTTTAGATCTTAATTCTACTGAAAATCTCCACCAGCACCAGTATCATATGGTTCGGTTTCTACGATCGACCCTAGACTGGAATCAAGTTCGCCTCAATCATGCTAGGCCTCAAAAACTTGATTCTGTTTAGCTATCGATCAAATCAATCAATCAATCAATCAATCAATCTAACAAGCAGTATTTCTGAACCTGTAATCATCCTTGGCCAAAGGCTCAAGACCGACGCAGGAGTCCTTAGCCCAAAAATCTTACTTCACCTGTCCCTGCCCACCAAGCCAATCAACCATCAAGGATGAATTAGAACTTACCAGGTAGCAAGCTGATGCCCGTTACCTTGAACCAATTACATCGCAATCTTAGTAAAGCTTGTAATCACTTTAATCCGGCTTGACCTGCCTGTAATCACGATTAACTATCTCAATTAACTATCTGGAGCCATAGCAGATAAATTGACCGCGATCGATCCTAATTAATAACTAGATTATATAGCTAGCCTATTAATAGCTTACTAGTTTTCAGCGCTGATTGATTTGGGCAAAGGCACGATCGGTTCTTCCATGGCAATGATCAAGGATTCATCGACCACTTGCTTATCTTTAATCACACCTTCCAGATTTTCATTAAGCTGATTGCCAGCAAAATTGAGTTGCGACGAAGGCGAGTTGAGCGTAATCAACGAACCAACTGCACCCATTAATACTGCGGCAGTGGCGATGCTACCCCAAACGATGCCCCGTCGTCGTGACTTGCGTTCTAGCTTGTCCATGAACCGATCGATTGTTCGCTCAGTTTGGGCGATCGATTGGGTGGGGCTGGGCATATTCACAAACAGTTGCCCCAACCGAAGCTGTTGTTGATATAACTTACGGAAAGCATCGTCTTCCGCCAGCCAGCGTTCTACCAAGCGCTGTTCATCTGGCGAAACTTCATTGTCAATGTATGCGCTAAGCAGTTCAAAGCGTTTTTCAGGACTCATCGCTTTTACTTTAGAATTCTTTTGATTATTTCTATTGTGACTATTCTGACTATTTTTATTGCTCATCACGGACTCACCCCTTTTTTCTAGCTACCGGGTGCTATAAATTTCACATTCCGGAAATATAGGGCTGCAGTTGGGCTTGCAGCTTGGCTCTAGCCCTGGCGATGCGTGACTTTACCGTCCCAAGCGATACACCAGTGATTTCGGCGATCTCTTCGTAGGAAAGTCCTTGGATTTCGCGTAACACGATCGTGGATCTAAAGCCTTCTGGCAAATCGGCGATCGCTTTATGTAATTGTTCGTAAAATTCACGGGTGGAGAGATTCTCGACTGGCCCAGGATCATCACTGGGTAATTCCCACTCCATTTCATCACCACTGCCAGTTCTAACCGGCGCATCGATCGAAATCGATCGACCTACCCGCTTCCGTTTACGCAACTCGTCGTAAAACAGATTAGTGGTAATGCGGCTCAACCAACTGCGGAATTTTTCTGGTTCTTGTAACCGCTTGACATTCCGATATACGCGCAACCAAACTTCTTGAGCCAGGTCGGCACGATCTTGCCAATCGGGGGCAAGTTTGTATAAAACCTGATCAACAAAGGGCTGATATCTGCGCATTAACTCGGCAAAAGCGGATTTGTCAGGGGACATTCCCTGCTTACACAAGCAAACCAGGTCTAAATTAGAGAGCTTTTCACCTGACACGGGGATGGAGGAGGAATACTGAACCTCTGCTTTTGCTGACCAAGACAAACTGTAGCTCATCACCTAGATCCAACTTAACTGTTACTCTAGGTTGAATGACGCTGGATTATTGATTGTGTTCCCAAATGGTAAATCTTGCTAATTGCTAATTTGCAATTCAAGATCATTAGTTGAAATCACATAGATTTGCATTGTACACGCTAATATCTACCTGAGATACATACATTGCGATCTTAAATAATATTTGCAGAATATTTGTAGTTACGTTTGGATAGAAAAAGCATCGTGAAAAAGTTCGATAAGTCCCAATGGGTGGCGATCCTAACCGGTATTTTGGCAGTTTTGCTAGGGGTTGGTTATTTGGTTCTGGTGCAATTATTAGATTGGCGCGGTGAGATGATTCCGGCTCCTGTAGATCTTGGCATGTTATTAAGTTAATTATTAAGTTAATGGGCACAGTAGTAGAGCGGTGGTGGCGGCATAGCCAGATATTTCATGGGCTGCAATGGTTCAGCAATTGGCGCAAGGGCGCATATATATTGAGTGCTAATTTAACTGGGTTAGCAGCGTTAGTGTTATTTCTGCTACTGCCAATTTTGTCTAATACCCAGATTGGCATTTTTTTAGTGGCGATCGCCCTGTTCTGGTTCCTGATCTGGCTGGGGGATGCGACTAACCCAAGTTTTTCCAATTGGACAGCGATCCATTTGCCGATGGGATGTTATTGGCTGATTGCCAGTTTAGCGACGATCCTTTCTCCGGCAAGGTCACAGGCGATCGATGGTTGGATTAAATTAACGCTCTATTTTGTGGCTTTTTTGGCTTTTAATCGCATATTGCGGGTAAAGCGCTATGGTTGGCGATCGATTTTGGTGGGCGGCTATTTAATCACTTGCCTATATGTATGCGTTTATGGCTTGCGGCAATATATTTTTGGGATTGAAGCCCTGGCCACCTGGGTGGATACTGAATCGGAATTGGCCGATGCCACCCGGATTTATAGCTTTTTGGGCAACCCTAATTTAATGGCAAGTTATTTGCTACCAGCCATCCCGCTAGCAACAATCGGATTTTTACATTGGCGGCGCTGGGGGGTGAAGTTATTGGCGGCAATCATTGCCCTGGTTAGCTTGCTGTGTATTTTTCTTACCCTCAGTCGTGGGGCGATGCTGGGGCTGGCGGCAGGTTTATTAGTGTTAGCGATCGGCCTGGTTTACTGGTGGAGCGATCGCTTACCCAGGTGGTCTATGCCTGCCCTGGTCGGTAGCATGGCCGGATTGTTTGTACTGGCCGCCACTGCGATCCCCACGGTCAGGATTCGCCTGCAAAGCATTTTGGCCGGACGTGAAGACAGTAGCAATGATTTCCGGCTGCAGGTGATGACTTCTGTGCTGAAGATGGTGCGGGATTATCCGATCCTGGGGATTGGCCCTGGCAACCAAGCTTTTAATAAGATCTATCCGTTTTATCAACGACCTGGCTATAGTGCCCTGGGTGCTTATTCTGTGCCATTGGAAATTACGGTGGAGACTGGCATTATTGGGTTAGTTTGCTATGGCTGGTTGTTTTTAAGTGTGGTTTGGCTGGGTTGGCGATCGCTCAACTACCTACGTCCCCAAGCGGTCAGCGATCGAGTGGGTGCGGCTCTTTCTTCTAGCAGTCCTGATGATGCTAATTTACCAACAAGCGCTAAGACAGCCTCTACAGGCGATCCCGCTGATATCTGGGCAGCCGAGGATCTAGAATTAGAACAAGATCAAGCGATCGCTACAAATCAAGATTACATTGCTACACCCGATCATCGATCCCAGCAACCTGATCAACAAAACTACCGCAATGGCATCTGGTTAGTAGCAGCCTTGAGTGCGATCGCCAGTCTTTTTGTCCATGCCCTCGTAGATACGGTCTGGTATCGCCCCCAGGTTCAACTGGTCTGGTGGTTGTTGATCGCGTTGATCACTAGCTTTACACCACTGCTTACGCGAACCCAGGCAAAATCATAAGAAATCATAAGTAAGTGCAAGTTGATTAGTAATTAAGAAATTTGTGCAATGTGGCAGCCAGGGGGTAAGGGTTAAACTATACTCTAGAAGCCTCCAGAAGCCGAAGCCGGAAACATTATGCCCAACCGTTTGATCCATTCCCAAAGCCTATACCTACGCAAACATGCCGACAACCCGATCGATTGGTGGTCTTGGTCAGAGGAAGCCCTGGAAGCAGCGCGATCGCAGGATAAGCCAATATTTTTATCGATCGGTTATTCTAGTTGCCATTGGTGCACGGTAATGGAAACCGAGGCCTTTTCCGACCCGATGATCGCCGATTATATGAACGCCAACTTCATTGCGATCAAAGTCGATCGAGAAGAACGCCCCGACCTCGATAGCATCTATATGCAAGCGGTACAGATCATGGGCAAAAATGGCGGTTGGCCCTTAAATTTGTTTCTGACCCCAGATGATTTAGTGCCGTTTTATGGCGATACCTATTTCCCGATCGAGCCCCGCTACGGTAGGCCAGGTTTTTTAAAGGTATTGCAATCGCTGCATCAGGTCTACCGCGAAAAACGCGACGAGATCCGTACCTATAATCAAGAAATTGTTAACAACCTGAGTGCGATCGCCAAACTGGAATCAACCGAGGCGATCGATGCAGATATTTTAATTAATGGCATCAACAAATGTGCTGAGGTAGTGGTCAATCGCGGCATGGGCACCTGCTTCCCGATGATTCCCTACGCCAATTTGGTCTTGCAGGCAGGGCGATTTCAAAGTTCACAGTTTAATTCCGAATTTGAACAAAACGAAATCCGGCTCAAAGCTACTCAACGCGGCTTGGATTTATCCCTGGGCGGCATTTTTGATCACATTGCTGGCGGGTGGCATCGCTATACGGTCGATCCCACCTGGACTGTGCCCCACTTCGAGAAAATGCTCTATGACAATGGCCTGATTATGGAATACATGGCCAATCTGTGGGCTTCGGGTTTTCAGGAACCAGCGATCGAAAGGGCGATCGCCCAAACCGTCACCTGGCTACAACGGGAGATGCGCACCGTAGAGGGTTATTTCTATGCTTCCCAGGATGCCGACAGCGAGGGCAAAGAGGGGAAATTCTGGGTCTGGAGCTATGGCGAACTAAAACGAATGCTGACGGAGGCGGAATTACGCCAGCTAGCGGAGAATTTTACAATCACGCCGGATGGTAACTTCGAAGAGCAAAATGTACTACAGCGATTGCAACCAGGGCCACTGTCTAATCAGGTAGAATCCAGCCTTAGTAAGCTATTTCAAAAGCGCTATGGGGAATATTCTCAACCCACTGATGCTTTCCCGCCTGCCCGCAACCAGGAAGACATCCGCCGGATCGCCTGGCCTGGGCGCGTGCCACCCGTAACCGATACCAAGATGGTAGTGGCCTGGAATGCCTTAATGATTTCCGGTTTGGCCAGGGTTTATCAGGTGTTTGGCTGGGAAAATTCCAAGCAACTGGCGCAGGACGGAGTGGATTTTATGCTCCAGAACCAATGGTTTAACGATCGCTTCTATCGGGTTAGTTATGATGGCAATCCATCTGTATTTGCCCAGGCCGAGGATTATGCATTGTTGATCAAGGCGCTGCTGGATATGCATCAGGCTGTGCCGGTGGCGGCTAAATATTACCTCCAAGAGGCGATCCGCTTGCAAACCGAGTTCGATCGCTGGTTGTGGGATGAACAGGCGGGTGGTTATTTTAATACTGCTTCCGATGCCAGTGAGCATTTGCTGGTGCGTGAAAAAAGCTATCAGGACAATGCAACTCCGGCGGCCAATGGGATTGCGATCGCCAATCTGGTGCGGCTTAGTTTGCTGACCGATGATTTAACTTACCTGGATAAAGCCGAAGCAGCCCTCAAGGCGTTTGGTGGGGCGATGCAGGATCGGCCGATCGCTTGCCCTAGTTTGATCGCTGCCCTGGATTGGTTCCAGAATCAAACCCTGGTCAGAGTCAGCGAGGACAATTATCAATGGTTGAGCAAGGAATATCACCCGACGACGGTGTTTAGGCTAGAGGAAATGCCCAACCTGGAAACGGTGGGTCTGGTCTGCGAAGGGCTGAAGTGCCTACCGGCAGCAACTGATCTAGAGCAATTAAAAGAGCAATTGGCCAGGGCATCATCTCGCCAAGTTTGAGCTTAAAAATTTTCCAACTGTTGAGTTAAATTAGTTAGCAACTTAACCCCAAATTGTGATCGCACCGTGACTAATTCCCCCGACAGCCAATCGCCTGAACCTAATGCTGAAACTTTGCCAAGTCAGATGAACGAAATTCAAGCCCTGATCGAGCAGTCAGCCTATGCACAGGTGATTGGGCATTGTCAAAAGCTGATTGAGGCAGATCCCACTGAAAAGTTGCCCTACTGGTATTTAGGACTGGCTCTGTTGCTGGTGGGGCAAGAGATGGAAGCGCAAATGGTCTGGTTGGAGGCGATCGACACCGATGATTCAGAGCAACTGGAGCAATGGTCGGAACAATTATGGCAAGTGCTAGCCCAAGAGGCCGATCGCCGTACTGAGCTGGTTCAAACTGGTTTAGAACAATTAGCCCAATTAAATCAGAATCCGGCTAGCCAGGCAGATTCAAGCCAACCATCACCAGTTGATAGTGATGCCACTAATGCACCCGATCCTGCTGCCCTCCAACAGGAACAGCAAATTACCTGGGCAATCCGCCAACATATGCGCGAATTAGCCCCCAACGTGGTTAATAATTTGCTGCAGATTTTACAACTTTCGATCGACCTGGGGCTGTTTACAGGCGAGGAACCCAGTGAATTGGGCTTGATTGAGTTACTGGAACAACCAGAGTCGATTATTCAGCCCGTCGATCCTCAGCTTTTGCAACAAACTCTACACCGGTTATTAAAAATAGCGCCCGTTCATCCCCATACCCTGGCTTTTACGTCAGCGGTTTTGAGCTTTAGTGAAGAACGTGACAAGCTCGCCGACATGATTATCCGGCAGGCAGTTTTGATTGCCCATACCGATCGCCAACCGCAACAGGCCGCCCTCTTAGCTGAATTATGTTTGCAAGTGCCAAACTCCAAAGCAGAGGCACTGCGTCACTTGGCTTCGTTTTATTTGTCTGGTTATGAATACGATCGCAGCATTGAGGCGGCTGAAGCCTACTATGCCATGCAAACCGATCTGGCCGAAAAAGCGATGGGAAATCATTTGGCGCTCCAGGCACGGATGAAGGCAGGTGGTTACTGGCAAGAAGCTCTGAAACTGGCCGATCGGCAAACCCAATTATTAGAGAAGTTAGTTACAGAATATCCCACCAATCTCGATCGCATATCAGCGATCCGGTTATTTAGTGCCAACTTTTTCCCGCCCTACCTGCATGATCAACCGGAAGCCAATCGCCAGATCAGCAATCGCCTCGCCGCCCTCTGTCAGGCCAATGTGAGGAATTATGCCAGTGATCTGGCCACCAAATTTGAGCAGGGGCACACTGAACGAGCCAAACGAATCGGCAAGGGCGATCGTCCACCCCAAAGAAGGCTCAAAATCGGTTATTTATCCCATCATTTCTTCAGCCATTCGGTCGGTTGGCTGTCGCGCTGGTTGTTTGCCGAACACGATCGTGAAAACTTTGAAATCTTCACCTACTTTATTCTGTACAAATCCCACTATGATGTGGTGCAGGATTTTATTGAACAGAGCAGTGAACATGTGCGCAAGCTGGATGCCAATAGCAGAAAGATTGCTGAGCAGATCTATGCCGATGATATTGATATCCTGATCGACCTCGATAGCATTACGCTGGATGTGACCTGCGAGATTATGGCACTCAAACCAGCACCCATTCAGGCTACCTGGCTGGGGATGGATGCTTCGGGGATGCCGGCGATCGATTATTTTATTGCTGATCCCTATATTTTGCCTGCCGAGGCCGATCGCTATTACCACGAAAAAATCTGGCGTTTGCCGCGTACTTTCCTGGCGATCGAGGGATTTGGCATGGCTGTGCCGACAATTCACCGCCGCGATCTTAATATTCCAGCGGCATCTGTGGTTTATTTAAGTTCGCAAATTGGCTATAAGCGCCACCCCGACCATGCCCGATCGCAAATGCAGATTATTAAGGCCGTACCGAATAGTTATTTTTTAATCAAAGGCTTTGCCGACCAGAACACGGTGCAGAAATTCTTTTATGAGCTGGCTGATCAAGAAGGCGTTGAGCGCGATCGATTGATTTTTCTGGCCAATACTTCATTAGAAATTGAACACCGTGCCAACCTGGCGATCGCTGATGTGGTATTAGATACATTCCCCTACAATGGCGCGACCACCACAATGGAAACGCTCTGGGCAGGGGTGCCGATCGTCACCAGGGTTGGTCAGCAATTCGCCGCCCGCAATAGTTATTCCATGCTGGTCAATGCGGGAATAGAAGCGGGGATTGCCTGGAGTGACCAAGAATATATCGATTGGGGTATTCGCCTCGGTAGCGATCGGCAATTGCACCAGAAAGCCTATAGCCAATTACAAAAGGGTAAAAATTCTGCGCCCCTGTGGAACACCCATCAATTTGTCCAAGACTTGGAGCAGGCCTATCTGGGGATGTGGGCAGAGCATTGCGGTGGTGACTAAATATTTCATCCCATAGAATTTGATGCTTAACTTGCGATTGTGAAAACTATTTTGCAAAAGTACAACCAAGCATAATCAACATGGTCAATTACTAGAGAAAGTTAGTATATTCACCACTGACATGATCTTTGATCTCCGCCATGATCGGCAGTCCTCCTAGTTTTTGCTCCTGTAGATTAGGGAACTGACGCAACACTTCAATAATTTGATTGGCAAAGTTATAGTTTGGATCGCTGCCATAATGCTTGGTCAAATAGGCCAATAGCTCCAGGGTATAGTCATAAAATTGCATCACATCACTAACACAGGCCAACTTGAAAATTGCTTCAGGCGTTTTTTGTGCATCGGGAACCTCTGGGCTGAGCAGATCGCGGATGTAGAAAGCATCCCCCCATAGCACCTGACCAGGATGGCTGTTGGACATAATCGGCGACAATCGCCGCGATCGCCGCGCCGCAGCGATACTATACATCGTGAAACCATGCTGGCGCAGAAACGTATCAACATCGCCAAACAAGGGCTGCTGTTGGTAAATGGGCGCAAACTCTACTTCAATTTGAATCCCCATTACGGTGCTAAGAATTTTTTCGCCACCGATCAACACGTCTAAATCCGCTCCCTGCACATCAACTTGCAAAAAGTCGATCGCATCGATTGATTCTGATTCGCAAAAGTTATCCAGCGTAGTTACACTCACCTCTTCGGTATCCACCAGGGTGACCATTTCTGGTAAGCCGGCAAAGCGATCGATTAGATCGGCATTGGGCGGATAGAGCGAGCTGCATTCTGGATCACTAGTAAGATAGAGCTTTTGTTTCGCTTTCTCTTTTCCCAACGCCAGGGGCATATGCACTTCCATCCAATTGACATCCCGCGCTTCGATGTCGGCATTGGCGATCGCACAGGCTTCCGGATCGGCATCAAACCCAATGATAGTTAAGTTTGGCGCAAACACCCCCCACCCCTTCGTGGCATAATCATGCTTAGCTGAGTCTGAATGTTTACGCGAACCAACGTTACTAATGGTCATATAAACGCGATCGAGGTGGCCACTAGTTTTTAGAAGGGGCATAAACAGCGACATATTTGGCTTCTCCGGTGCTGGGCGTAATTATTATATAGCAGCAGCGATTGTCACTTTAGATTGGGGAAAATGCCGATCGCCAAACAGCGCCAGACTTGGTAATCTTAAGGGCAACTTGAGGTATGGATTGGTGAAGGAGTGTGTTGCTGGTGAGAATGAGGCGATCGTGGCGGCTATTGATGGCATTTATATTGAGCGTACTATTCAGCTCCGGACTAGGTCTGGTTTTTAGTTTAGGGATTAGTACAGCTTTTTGGACTGCTCCGGTTCAGTCCCAATCACCGAGTAATTATTGCCGGAACGATCGCAGTGCGATTGTGGAAAAAGCGCAACTATTACAGGCGGCGCTCAAGGGTGATAATGGGGCTCAGGATAAATATCAGCGCATGATCAAAGCTGATGCCACCAACCTATCGGCCTGTCGGCAGCGCAATTGGCCAAAAACTCAGGCGGTGTGGCTACGGGTCTATCCCTGTGATCTGGCAGCGGGACAACTAGAGCAAATCCTCGATAATATTGTCAATTTTGGCTATAACCGCGTTTATCTCAACACTTTCTATGATGGCCGGGTATTGTTGCCCAAAAACGACAACCCCACCGTATGGCCCTCGGTTGTGGGCGATCGCGCCGCTAGTGCGGATCTGCTAGCTGAGACAATCCAAAAAGCCCATCAACGTGGTTTGACTGTCCATGCCTGGTTATTCACGATGAATTTTGGGCCTAGTTATGCGGGTCGGGTCGATCGCCAATTGGAACTAGCCCGCAATGGCTATGGTGAAAGTAATATTCAAGATCCAGCCGGATTGCCAGGGGAAGCGGGGGTTAGTCATGTGTTTGTCGATCCCTATAGCTTGCAGGCCAGAGCCGATCTGCGCAATTTAGTTGCGGCGGTGGCCAAACGCCGCCCTGATGGGATCGCCTTTGACTATGTTCGCTACCCGCACCGGACTGATGGCAAGATCGCCGACGTGCGGAACATGATGATCTATGGCAGTTCCTCAGTTAAGACCCTATTGAGTCGGGCTAATACCAAGCAGGGGCAGGACATTATTTATCAATATTTACAAGATGGCCGGATCAGTGGTCAAGTTAAACAAGTTTCTTCGCTGTGGGATCTGTGGCGGTTCCCTCCCAATAGCAGCAGTTCGGCTGGCGATGTGAATGGGCAATTATGGCAGTTGGCGATCGCCCATGCCCGTCATGGCGTAGTGGAGTTTTTGAATGATGTGATCCAACCGGCGAAGCAGATGAATATCTCTACCAGTGCGGTGTTTTTCCCGAAGGCAAATTTAAGCTATGGCAACGCGGTGGATGCCAGGTTGCAACCCTGGGATAGGTTTACTAGCGTTTCGGAGTGGGTGCCGATGAGTTATTCAACTTGCGGGAATGCGAGTTGTATTAATAATGAGATCGCTATGGTGACGAGGCGATCGGGTGGGCGCAAGGTCTGTCCGGTGATCGCGGGTTACTGGAGCCAGGATCAGGGCAAGCGGATTTCGTTGGAAAAACAAATGGCTGGGATTCGCAGGCAGCATCCGGACATTGATTGTCTTAGCCATTTTGCCTATTCATGGTTTGATATGGCTGGCGATCGGCAACGGCGGGCTTGCAAGTTATAGGGTTATTAATTGATCAGGTATATACAACATAACTAGATACACCTACAAGAATATGCCACTGCCTTCATAGAGATTACATTCCAGACCCAATCACTACCTGGTTTTTCGATTCCATAGTTTTCCATACAATCATCAAATGGAGCAAGCCTGGAAGGATCGATCGCACACTTTTGCAGCATATACACCTCACAACAATTGCCGAGAAAAAACACTTAAGCTAAACGAATAATAGTACAATATTCAATATTTTTGAACTAGATCGCAATTAAATTTCATATCCCGCTCGACACCAGCGATCGCCTCAACCACCCTCCACCAATGGTTGATAGACTAATATCTATGCAATTGATGAAGATTCCTTATACATAAATTAGCAAATCTCTATCAAAAGTCAGGTAATTCCCAGGCATAAAATAGGAACTATGTCTACATTGACTTTGAGCATACCTGGCTGGCAATTGATGGCTTGAGAGTGGCATTTGTGTCTCGATCGACACATAATCCAAAAATTCATCAATGTAAAACTTGAGTTAAGATAAGTAAACTGTCGGCAATAGGAGAGGCTTATTATGATAAGTCAAGCTCATGCACTTGCAAAAATCGGCTTATCAGTAGAGTTAAAGCAAATTTTTACCAGTGTGGAAGCGCATAGCTGTCCAAATATATATAATTTTCACCTTCACTCCATCAACTCAGATGGCAAAATGCAGGTCGAAGATATTGTGAATCAGGCGATCGAACTGGGCATGTCCCATTTAGCGATCACCGATCACCATACCGTTGCTGGTTATCGTATTGCTAAGCAATTGCTAGATGCCAAGCAAAGCGATCGCCCCGATCAGGTGTTACCCAAACTGTGGGTGGGGGTGGAAATCAACGCCAGCCTTATGTTCACCGAGGTGCATATTTTGGCCTATGGCTTTGACCCAGACCACGCCGCAATGCAGGTTTATTTGCAAGGTAAAACCACAGCGGGGATCGATTACCAGGCAATTAACGTAATTAACGCCATTCATCAGGCCGGTGGTCTGGCAGTTCTGGCACATCCAGTTCGCTATCGCCGATCGGCAGAAGATTTAATTCCCGTTGCTGCCAATCTGGGCATCGATGGCGTAGAGACATACTATAGCTACGATAATTGCTTCCCCTGGCGACCCAGCCCAGTGCAAACCGAGAATGTACGTCGGCTTGGCGATCGCTATGGCCTGCTCCATACCTGCGGCACGGACTCCCACGGACTCAAAATTACCAAACGAATTTAGGCTAAGCTGCATACCTGCGGCTAGTAACTAGCATTCACCAATTTTCATTACTTTCAATTAGGGGGGAGTAATCAAAAACGGTGGATGTATTAGTCTCAATCGCTCAATCGATCGGTAATCAAATTAGCTCTAACTAAAAACTAAACAGGTACACCGACCATTTCTTCCACTGCCTTAACAATCTGATCCGGCTGCACGATCGTCAGGTTTTCGAGGGTGCTGTTATAGGGAGTCGGCACATCCAATGAGGCCAATCGCACGATCGGGGCATCCAATTCATCAAAGAAATTATCATTAATAGAAGCCACGATCTCCGCGCCGATCCCACCAAAGCGAGTATCTTCTTCGACAATGATTAAGCGGTGGGTCTTCTTGAGCGAAGCGGAAATTGCTTCCATATCCAGCGGTTTGAGCGAAATTAAATCAATTACCTCTGGGTCATAGCCATTGGGCACTAATTTTTCCAGCGCCTTCAGCACGTGGTAACGCATCCGCGAGTAGGTGAGAATCGTAACGTCTTTGCCGGGGCGCACAATTTCAGCTTTGTCGATCGGCAATATATATTCTTCGTCGGGCAAATCTTGCTTGAGGTTATAGAGCAACACATGCTCAAAGAACAGCACCGGATTATCATCGCGGATCGCGGCTTTTAATAAGCCCTTGGCATTGTAGGGAGTGGAACATGCCACCATCTTGATCCCTGGCACGGCTTGGAAATAGGACTCCAGACGTTGGGAATGCTCTGCGCCAAGATTCCGGCCAACCCCGCCGGGGCCGCGCACCACCAATGGAATTTTAAAATTACCACCGGAGGTATAGCGCAACATACCGGCGTTATTAGAAATCTGGTTGAAGGCCAGGAGCAAAAAGCCCATATTCATACCTTCCACGATCGGCCGTAGCCCAGTCATAGCCGAGCCGATCGCCATGCCCATAAAGCTATTTTCACAAATGGGGGTATCGAGCAAGCGCAGCTCGCCATACTTCTGATAAAGATCCTTTGTAACCTTATATGAACCGCCATAAAGACCCACATCCTCACCCATCACATAGACGGCTGGATCGCGTGCCATTTCTTCATCTAGGGCTTCACGAAGGGCATTAAAAAAGGTTACCTCTGCCATATAATCTCTACTTAATTTTAAGTCTGAATTGTTTAAGTCTGATTAGTTAATATTCGGTTTAGTTAATATTCGGTCAGGCATAGCCAACCACTCAATCTCGCGTAGCTGTTAAGCGATCGATAATCTATACATACATTCACTATCTACACCATACAATCTAAACAATCTAAACATTCGCGTTTGCCCAGCGAGCAGGGTACAAGATGTGATGGCAAAAATAGGGTGGCTATTGATGGGATTAAATGCAATTATTTATTCAACATTAGCAAACCCTTTCGATCGCCCTAAGACGGCTAAGACTGCATAGCGCAATAACTTGAACAGATCAAATTACGACTGCGTGCAAATTATAACGCTTATTGTTACCAAAGGTTAAGCAAATTTAACTGGGCTCCCAAATTTACGATCGCCATAGCACCACTTTTCCCGCCGCAGGGTCATTGTCCACACCAAGAAAAATAGATACTTAAAAGATGCTTAAAAGATACTTAAATTAAGTTAAAGAAAGGCTAACCAGTAATTACAGCTACAGCTATCCCTTGCTAGCGCAATACAATTAAAGTAGTACCCTTGATTGCTTTTAGTTGCTTTTAATTAATTAGTATTAATTTAATCCGTCCCAAACTGGGCTAAATCTAAATTGCCATGCGCGCGCGAATCATAGTCTGTGGATTGGACTCAACTGGATATAAAATTCTTTGCCTGTTGCGTCAGCAAGGGGTGCCCGCACTTGGTATTCACGATCGCCCTATTCCTGGTGAAGATACAGGCGTGGTGGTAGGCGATCAACGCTCAGCTTCGGTGTTGGTGCAAGCGGGAATTCGGGAGGCGCAAACCCTGGTGGTGGCCAGTGCCGATGAGGCCAAAAATTTAGCGACTCTGATGCAAGCTAGGGTGCTGAATCCGCGGATCAGAATTGTCAATCGCCTATTTAATACCAGCCTGGGCGATCGCCTCGATCAAACCCTACCCGACCATGTCACCATGAGTGTGGCAGCTTTGGCAGCACCAGTATTTGCATTTGCAGCACTAGGCTCCCAGGCGATCGGTCAGTTGCGGTTATTTAATCAAACCTGGCCAATTAACGAAGAATACATCAGCGATCGCCATCCTTGGCGGGGGCGCAAACTTAGCGACCTGTGGGATAGTCGATCGCGGATGATGATTTACTATTTGCCGATCGGTGACCAAATCGATCTGGTTTCAGCGGTGTTGACTGGTAAAAAATTGGAAGTGGGCGATCGGCTCCTAATTGGCTCCAAACCAAATGTGCGTACCTCCTCCCATAAAAGTTGGCTGCAAAAGATTGTGACCATTGTCACGAAAGTTCGCTACTTCCACCGCTACAGTCGATCGGTGTTGCTGGTAGCGCTGGCTCTAATTGCCACGATTTTTGCTACCACGATCGTATATGCGGGCTTGCAGTTCAACGTTTCGCCGATCGATGCGCTCTATTTTTCTATGGGCATGATCACTGGAGCGGGTGGTCAAGAGGAAGTAGTTGAAAATTCCCCCGACAGCATTAAGCTATTTACCTCGCTGATGATGTTGGTGGGGGCGGCAGTGATTGGCATTTGGTATGCACTGCTGAATGATTTTATTTTGGGTACCAGGTTTCGGCAGCTTTGGAGTGCGGCCAGTGTTCCCCAGGCAGGACACTACATTGTTTGCGGTCTGGGCGGAGTGGGCGTGCAGATCGCCACCCAACTACATAGCTATGGCCACGAGGTGGTAATTATTGAGCGAGATGCCAACAATCGCTTCCTAAATGCGATTAAGTCGCTCAAAATCCCGATCATTTTTGGGGACGCGGGCTTATCAACAACGCTCAAAGCAGCGAATGTAGAGAATGCCGAAGCGTTGCTGAGTGTGACTAGCACTGATTCTGCCAACTTAGAAGTGGCGCTCAATGCCAAGGGGATCGCACCGCGTATTCCAGTGGTGGTGCGTTATGAAGATGCCCATTTTGCCCAGATGGCTAAGCAAATTTTTGACTTCAAGTCTGTGCTCAGCCCTTCTGAGATCGTGGCACCAGCATTTGCAGCCGCCGCCCTGGGGGGCAGAATTCTGGGTAATGGCATTACCGCCGATAGTCTATGGATTTGTTTAGCTACCAAAATCACACCAGAGCATCCTTTTTGTGGCAAACTAGCCCGTGAGGTGGCTATGAATGCGGATTTTGTGCCGCTTTATATTGAAACTGCTTCCCAGACGATCCACGGCTGGAATTTGCTCGATGCCACGCTCGATCCCGGCGATCTGCTCTATTTGACTATTCCCGGCTCCCACCTCGAACAAATCTGGCGGGTTACGACGATGCCGGATTCAAGTTATGCCACCACGATCAGGGCAAAGTAGCTAAATAAAAGTAGTTGCAATCAAAAAAATATGGGGAATGACAAACCTGGTTTATAGATATCAATCATGCTTTAATGCCGTAGAGAGAGAATGGCATTAAATTTTGACCAAATAGGCTGGAACGATCGCTACAATCTGGTTTAAGATTTGTTAATCGCAAAGCACGATCTGGACTGCGGGAGGACTCAGACCAAATTGTCTACAGAAGATATAGATTTACCGACAGAAGTTCTAATTGGCAATTCCACCACGCCACTGGGGAAAATTTATTTGGATTGGAAACCCCAACCGGGTAACTATCTGGAAATCGATGGTCAAGCCTATACAGTGCTGGAACGTCGCCACAACTATCAGTTTCGGCGCGGTCGCTATCGCCTTAGCAAGATTGTAATTAGCGTCCAAACAGCCCAAAAAGATCCAGAGCGTACTTATCTAGAAGGGCGGTGGATAATTGGTGATGCTAGCTGTATTTATAATGCCAAGTCGGAGGTTTTGCGCTGTGCCGTAAATCCGGCTGGGCCTTGCCAGGGATGTAGTTTGCGGGAAGTAGCGCCAGAGATCGAAGCGGAAAATTGATCGGGGCGATCGCTCGAATTCAATTCTAAGCATTGTTACGGACTGCAAAGATCCAGCGAACTCACGTTGAATTAAGTTAAAGGCTCAGGATCGGGCGGGGTGTGCAAACAGGCCGATCGCGCCGCATTCCGAAAAGTTTGAATTTCTTCGACCGTATTCACGCTGCCGCATTGAGGACAATAAACCCGATCGCCAGGTTTGGGTTCAATGTCAGCGCGACTCCACCAGTTATCACAGCGATCGCAGCGGAAATGGTATAGAAATTCTAACGATACTTTCACTACTGCTCTCAACCTCCCTGGCTTTAGGTGAGTTCATGCAAGCTTGGCTCGAAATTTAACTAGTGGCAGACTGGCTGGTTGGCTTGGTTTGGCTAGCCTGGGCATAGGCATCATAGACCGCCTGGACACTATACCAATTCAGGAAAATGCGGGCGATCTCCAGCGCTAATTGGGGGCGATTGCGATCGATCAGAAACTGCAAAATTGGTTTTAGCGATCGCTCATTAAGTGCCCCACCAAACGATAGCAAACCCCACAGCGCCTTATGCAGCCAGGTCATTTGAATGATCATGCGCACATCCCAGGTAGGATGCTTTTGATAAAAAATTGCCCCCATCCGACCGCGTTGCTTTTCCACATCAATTAATTTGGGTACTTCGTCCATTGTAAAGGGTGGATGCCAGTGATAGCCAAGGGCTTTGGGGCATTTAATAATCTTAAACCCCATATTCTTGAGCCGCACCCCCAGCTCTAGATCTTCCCAGCCATATTGTTTGAAGTCAGGATCAAAGCCGCCTGCCTCGATAAACCAATGCTTGGCGATCGCCGTATTGCCAGTAGCGAAGTAGGCATTAGACACATCCGTCAGCGTAAACGGCTCGGAGGTGGGGTCATCAAAGTTGGAGGTGTTCACAATGCGGCCATAGGTAAAGGCTTTATCCTGTCCTTCTAGTGCCCTGGCATGAGCGGTTAGCGACCCTGGCATCGACACCAGATCGCTGTCAATAAACAAGATAATTTCGCCAGTGGCAACTTCTACCCCGGTGTTACGGGCGATCGAGGCTCCCTGATGATCCCGCTGAAATAATTTAACGTGGGGAAACTCATTGGTATGGGTTTGCAAAAATTCCACCGTGCCGTCAGTAGAACCATCATCGATCACAATCACTTCATACTCTTGCTCAAAGTCTTGATTTTCCAAAGACCTCAAACACTTAGTTAAGATTGGTAGACGATTGTAGGTGGGGATCACGACCGACCACTTTTCTTTGTTCATAGGTTGCTATGCCGCTATGCTGTGAATGCTGGAATAAGTAAGATGATTAGCGCAATTACAGCGCAATTATTAAGAATACAACTCCAGTAGAATCCTAGCAAATTGGTTCTAATTGGTGTAGGTGGGTTTTCACCTCCAAATAAATAACTCAGCTAGTCAAACCTTCTTTGCTAAAATGCATTGTAAGCAAAGGTAACAATTTAACCGCGATCGCTCACCTGGCTGTAAATCAGCATTATTGCTTTATTCTAGGCACGTAACGATCGAGGTGAATTAAGAAAATAGCCGATCGTAATTATCGCTATGATCGCTGTGATCAATTATGTTGATCGATTAAATGATCCGCAGCTTCAGTACGTTCAGTACGTCTAAGACATCTCACGCTTATCTGATTGCAACCTAGACTACTTTTAGACTTTAGACAATTGCCTACCTAGACAACCCTATGATTGATCTGATTAACAACCTCCCCTATGGGCTAGCTCTGATTGCCTACGCTGTAATTGGTGGCACTTATCTACTAGTGGTTCCAACCATGCTGATGTTTTACTTCAAAGCCCGCTGGTATAAAACTAGCAGTATGGAGAGAGCCTTCATTTGTTTTTTGGTCTTTTTCTTCTTCCCTGGTCTGTTGCTGCTCTCGCCTTTCCTCAACTTTCGGCCTCAGCCCCGCAAGATCTAGAGGCTTGCATTTGTTGATAATTCCAATCAGCATCCTCACCAATCCATCTCAATCAAAATTCATCTCAATCCATAAGCAATATTAATGCGTCGAATTGATGCGATCGCCATCACCCTAGCTTTCTTCGCCCTTGGTGGCGTGGCCTACTTTGGTTTGAAAATGGCTGGCATTGAGGCCAATTCAGCCGGAGTCTGGAGCCAGTTAGTGCTGGTGGTGGGTTTGCTGGCATGGCTATCGACCTATTTATTGCGGGTGGTCACGGGCAATATGACCCTCGATCAACAATTAGATGACTATAAAAAAGCAGTATTGCAAAAAAAATTGGCGGAGATGTCACCGGAAGAAATCGCCAAGCTTCAGGCCGAGATCGCTGCCGAAGAATTAGCCGAGGAATTAGCGGCAAGCGAACAGCAACAGGCTGCCAAATCCGACCCAGATGCAGACCAATGACGACGCGATCGCCATATCCCCTGTTTCAACGCAAAACCCTGAAAAATCGCATTGCTACGTTTGGTTTCCCTGCCGATCTGACCAGACGAGCCAGCAAGATCGTGAAATGGCTCAAGTATATTAACGACGGCAAGCAACCGGACGAAGCCAGTGATGCCGAGTTTTTGCATGACCTGTTTGTGGAAGTGTTGGGCTATCGATCGCCCTTTGGTGAAGATTCACGCGGGTGGGAGTTTGAATTTCAGCCGAGCCCGGCGCTAGGATTCTTTTTTGAAGATGGACTCCAGGTGGTGGCGGAAATTTTTATTCATGGCATCGATCGGGAAATTCAGCCCCAACATGCGGCGAGTGAATGGTTGATTGCGATCGATTATAAATGTTTACGGCTTTATCACAAATCCAAGCCAAAATTGTTCTACCAGCAGTTTAGCCTGGGAAAGTTGATCGTTGATGCTGACTATCTGCGCCAGTTTTATTTTATTCTGTGCCGCCGTACCCTGTTGCCAGGGCTACCCAATAGCCAGGAGCGATCGCGGATTTTGCAGCTATTAGAAGAATCGCAAAATGCGGAAATGGTGATCGCGCGGGATTTCTATAGCTATTTTCATAAAGTTCGCCTGAATCTGGTCAAAGACTTTCGATATCGCTTGCAGCAAATTGCCACTGAGCAATCTGAACAATCTGAGCAGACTGGGCAAACTGATCCCAAGGTTAATCATTTCAATCAAGATGCCGTAGATGCTTCAGAAGCTTTAGATCATGCCGATCGCACTGATACCAGCCCAAGCCAGCAGCGCCAGGATCAAACTCAAAAGCAATTAACCCACCAACAGCGCCACCAAAAAGCCAGCCACGAGCCCAACCAAAACACCGATCGCCATCCCCATGACCAGGCCGAACATGGCCACGATCGAGCAGCCCACCAACGCCGCCACCAGCAGACCGACCCACAGGCCAACCCAGATTTTTATCATAGTCCTAACGCTAATCCCAGTGATGCTCCTAACCAAAGCCCACCTGCTAAGCAACTGCGGGCGCTTGCCTTGGGTAGAGATAATGCGCCACTAATTGCGTCCCCCAGTAACAAAGCTAGTACCGGAGCTAGCCCAACGCAAAGCACGCCTACATCTATTGCTGAGCCTGAAACAAGCCCAAGCTATCTTCCCAGTGATATATCTCCTGCTCAGTTAACTAATTTGGCGATCACCCAGGTGCAAAAACTCCTCGATCGAATTATGTTTATTGCCGCTGGCGAAGATCGGCAGATGTTGCCAACCAATTTACTGAAGGATGCCTATGAATTTGAGAATCCCTATCGGCCTCAACCCGCCTGGGATAACTACAAGGCGATCTTTAATTGGGTCTATGGTGGCATCTCGCGTCTGAATTGGTCGATCCCAGCCTATGGCAGTAGCTTGTTTCAGTTTGATCCCTTGCTTGACCGCGATTTGTTTGTGGGTGAAGAGTTTTGCCGCCAATTAAAAGAACTAACCCGCTTTGATTTTGGCGAAGATATTTCTAGCACCGCGATCGCCTATATCTTAGAAGAAACCCTGCGCGATTTGCTGCTCTTGCGGCAGGAGGCGGAAACGGGGGAAGCCCCAAAACGCCGTAAGCTGGCTTTCCCGCCCCGATCGCTGTTGCGGGCAGAATATATCCCGGTCAAACTCACCAAACAAATCAATGCCAGGATTGCTGAGCTTTTGGCAGAAGATCAAAAGATAGAAGCAGGCGATCGCCATGAGCCAGCCCTAGAGGGGGATTATGCTCCTAAGGGGGATTCAGTCAGTGATGCTAGTGATAGTGCTAGTAATATTCAAAATGGAGAGAAAACAGTTCCGGCTGAAGAGATTGCTAATCCCAAGCTTCAATCTTCTCAAGTTTTACCACCAGCGGCGATCGAACCAACTCCAGCTAATTCCCCATCCGCAGATCTGAGCCCTCCTCGTCCTCATAATCTAGATAATCCAGCCCCAAATATTGCCGCCACTACACCGGAAACCAGGCTAAGGTTCTGGCAATTGTACCAACAAGCCCTCTCAGAACTACGCATCGTTGATCCTAAATGTGGCTCTGGCGTAGAACTAGCGGTTGCCTTTGATTTCTTACTCGCCCAGTTCATTGCTGCTGCCCAAGAAATACAAAAATTAGAACCAGTAAATATATCAACCAACGCTTCAGAATCAGCCCGCCGCCCCACTCAGGCAAAAATTAATCTGGGTGCGATCGCGGCACAAATCCTCCAGCACAACATCTATGGCTGCGATCCTAATCCCGATGCAGTAGCAACTACAAAATTCCATCTCTGGTTGCGATCGGCTCCCCTTTGTAATTCCCTCTTGCCCTTGGCGCAAAATATCCGTGCTGGCGATCTTCGCAGTTCGGGCTTAGCTGCTGACCTGGAATCTGAGAGTTGGCAGGGTAATTTAATTATGCTCTCAGCTTAAGTAATCAATTTAAGTCATCAATTCAGCTTCAAAAGTCACCAATTTAGCCTCATACCAAAAAATTAAAACCATCGCCTAATCGCACAATCTAGCTGACAACGGTTTTAGGGATCACAATATGGCCATAACGCAGCCATTGCCAGGAGACAACATTTAAGCCAATGCCGATCGTAAACAATAACACCATCAATGCGATCTGATAGGATGGCACTGCGATCACAATATCGATCGCCAAGTGAATGAAATTCAATACCGTAAAGATCACGGTCAAGCCAAAATGAAATTTGCGATAGATCCTGGCGGTGGTGAAATGGGTCAAGGCGATCGTCAGCATTGGCAGCGCAAAAAACAGCAGCATAAACCAGAACACAAAATCTAAATTCACTACCTTGTCGGTGTGGGAATGTGTCACTTCTAGACCATGAAACAATGGCATCAAAGCTAACTGAGTATGGAACAAGGTGCCCAATAAAAAGCATGTCCACAGGGATGTGATTTGGCTTTGGAAATCAGAGTTTATAATTTTTTTTGATATCATCATGGCCTTAGCCTCCAGTAATTAAATGCTAGGGCGTAGTTTCCAAGAGGATGAAAATAATAAAGTATTCTAGTTAGATCTTCACCCATAAACTCTATCAAGCGGGTAAATCAGCCTTGCTCTCAACATAATTTCACACAATGCTGGTGGCGATCGCTTGAATAAGAATTTAAGAATTTGCTCAACGCCAGTTCAATCAAAAATGCTCGCTAACACAACAATTAAATTGCCCAGGCAATCCCCAATCACAAGCCGTGTTAAAAAAAATTCCTCACTTGGTTTGAGCCAACTGCCAGAGACTGATCGCCACCCCAGCCAAAATTAAAGCCGCGCCAATCATGGTTACGATCGCCACCGCCTCTGATAGGAATAGATAACCAAGCACACTGGCTAACACCGGCTCACAGAGAGTCACGATCGCCACTGCCGTAGGTGAAGTCCAGCGCAATGACCAGTTCAAGCTAGTATGGCCAATCAATTGGGGGGCGATCGCCAGCAAGAACACAAAGCCATAGAATTGGGTTGAAAAATGCCAGTAATAGGTTTGGGCTAAAAACGGCAGGGGTAGTAAAAACAGAGCAGCGCTACCATAGGCGATCGCAATATGCCTATTCAGGCTCAGACCTCGCTTTTGTGATTGCTGTGCCAGATGGAAATATAAACTCATCGCAATTGCACCCAGCAAAGCCAGTAAATTACCCAGTGCCGGATTGCTAGCTGTTTGTGGATCTCCGTCCGCTTGGGCAATGACCACGCCACCAGTCAAGGCGATCGCCATTCCCAGCCAGGTAGTCCAGCTCAGGCGCTCCTTACCCCACCACCAGCCAATCAAGGCTGTCCAGACCGGATTAGTGGTCACCAGAGTAGTAGAAGCAGCGATCGAGGTATAGGAAAGAGAGGTCGTCCAGGTGCAAAATTGCAGAGCCAGCAACAAGCCAGAAGCGATCGCAATCAGGATGGTTGACTCCGATCGTGGTATTGCTTGAGTTTTGGTTGCGGGATTAATTGCCCGATCTGATTGCAACTCATCCTTAAGTGCTAATGCTGGTTGGGCAAGTGGCGGGGTTTTTGGATCTTCGCGCTGATTAGATCTCAATGTCGATCGTGGATTTCTCTTCGTTCTGCCTAAATGCTGCGTATAGTTAATTGGCAGTAGTAACAAAGTGGCCATTGTCAGCCGCATCGCCGCGATCGATAGGCTTACGCCAATGCCTTCTTCTCCTGCTGCCTGCAAAGCCAGACGAATTAAAAGGGCAGCGCTGGAAATTGCAGCAATCCCCGCTGTTAAAATTATCCAGATCAGGATCTTGCTTGGTCTGTCAAACTTACTCAATTTAGCTAATTTACCAAGCTTATCTATAAAAATTTTGCAGTTACTTAAACATCAACGATCATCTCAAATCCACCAAAGATCATACGTTTTGCATCAAACGGCATTGGGTTATTCTCATTGCTTAAGCGAGAGTCAGCCATAACTTTCGGCCATGTATCATTGCGGACTTCTTTGGAGGGCCAAACGATCCAGGAGAAACAGACTGTTTCATCCTCTTTGCATTTAACTGCCATGGGGAAAGAGGTGATTTCTCCATCAGGGACATCATCAGCCCAACAATCGATCAGCTTCAGTGCTCCGTATTCCTTAAACACGATCGCCACTGCTTCCGCATACTTTTTGTAAATGTCTTTATTACCTATTGGTACTGCAAGTACACATCCATCGATATAGTGCATAATCACTTACTCCTTTCAAGAGATTTTTGTTACAAACCTTGCTACAAAAACCGCATTGTCAGACTCATGTTAAGAGCAGTTGTGCAGCATGAATAAATTCCAAAAGCTAATCCTAGATTGGATTCTGATCGCACTTTTTTATTATATTATTTAAGCTATCAGCCAGTTTTAATGCTTACACTAAGGCAGTTCGTAATAAGCATTGTGTCTTTGGCGATAGTGAGCCTTTCGCACTCGCCGAAACAACCAGACACCCACAAAATAACTAATCACACCGGCGATCGTGCCAGACACCAAACAGCCCAAAAGTAAGCTGCCTAGCACCATACCACCAAGACTACCCAGTTCATTCCACGAGCCAATATCCATCGGTGAAAAGGGCACCGCTTTATTACCCCCCAGCAGCCATTTGCCAAGATAGAAATTAAACATGTAGAGCGGTATATAGGTAATGGGGTTACTAATCCAGGTGGCGATCGCAGCCACTAGCTTGTTGCCCCTGAGCACAAAAGCCAAAACTAAAGCAATAATAGTTTGCAGCCCAAAGAAGGGAAACATGCCGGAAAACACACCCGCTGCTAGCCCTCTGGCGATCGATTTGGGGCTACTGTTCGATCGAATTACACGCAAATAGATATACCGCAACTGCCTTTGCCAGCCTTTTTTGCGTTTCTTGTCCAGCTTAATTGGCTTAATTGGCGGGGCTTGTTCTTGGCGCAAAAATTGGGTTGGGCGATCGTCTCTGCTGCTTAATTTCATAGTTTAGTGATGGCTAAAGTCTATTGTGCAATCTCAAGCTGTGAAGCCAGATGATGTGAAATGCCAGCTCGTATCAGGAATATTGCCCACCGGACTTGAGGACGAGAACATTAAGCAATTGCTAAAGCTGTGTCCCGTCAGGCTCTAATTTCTAATTGGCAATACTCAAGATTGGATTTCAAACTTAAAGTCCAAAATTTACAATCCTGAGCCTCATTTTGGCTCAAGCTGCATACTTGCTACCGACATCTTCCAATCCCAGAGCCAGGAACTAAGTGATGTAGATCGCGCTGGCAAGTAATCTAGCTTGCTTCTAGACTAGTTTTCGCCTTTATTGCTACTTCTGACTACGCCCGATTGAGTTAGAACTCAGGTTAATCATTTATATCTAGTTTATCTTTAACCCAAGAAATTATCGATCGTAGTAGCGGCGTAGACCTGTAGATGCTTTTGTGAAAAAAATGAAATAAAGCGTTAGTCAACCTTTCCCAGCTCTCAAGCATACTAGCCAAGACAGTTTAGTTTCACAACATCACCATCGATCGCCACCAGCAATTAACTAAACTCCCGCATGTCCCATTGCAATCCCCGCCACCAACATGCCGATCACCAGAAATGGCTGGGCACTGGCTTGATATTTAACATCATTTTCCAGTGGGTTACGCAGGAAGTACATGTCCTGGAAGGTGATTTGGGGAATTACCAGCAAAACCAATAGACTAGCTAACAGCTTTTCGCCCACTGCCAACAGATAGAGCGCGATCGCAATTTGAAATACATCGATCATCGTGGCCGAGATCAAAGCCGCCTTATCCACACCAAACATGACTGGCAGCGATTGCAGACCCAGTTGGCGATCGCCTTCCACACTCTTGAAGTCATTTACCACCGCGATCCCAAGGCCAGCAAAGCTATAGACCAGAGTAATAATCACGATCGTCAAATTCAGATCGCCAAACAGAGCATGACCAGCCCACCAGGGCAATGCAATGTAGCTGGAACCAAGCGCGTAGTTACCCAGCCAGCCATTTTGTTTGAGTTTCAAAGGAGGCGCAGAATATATATAAGACAAAAACGAACCCAGCGCCGCCATCAGCGTGATCGTGGGGAAGGTGTGTCCAGCCCAAAGATCCAGACCAGCCGCCACTAAAATCCCAGCAGCTAGCAAAATCCAAATTTGAGCTACTACCTGCTTGAGCGGAATTGCGCCAGAGGGAATCGGGCGATAGGGCTCATTAATTGCGTCAATTTCCCGATCGTAATAGTCATTGATTGTCTGGGTATATCCCGCCAGTAATGGTCCTGCCATCAGCATACAGGCGGCAGAAATCAGCACATTCTCGATCGTCCAGGTATAATTGCCCGACGAAGCCGCACCGCAAACCACCCCCCAGATCAAAGGAATCCAGGTGATCGGCTTCATGAGCTGCAAGCGCAACTTCCAGATCGAGGTTTCTTGATAGTCAGCGCCCTTCATCCCCAGCATTTGTCTGGTGCGTGAGCCTTTACTAGCATCTGCATCTTTGGCCTCTTTCGCCTCTGCATTATTTGCAGCATCTGCATTATTTGCAGCATCTGCATCATCTGTATCGATGCGATCGGCTGATGATGTTGTTTCGGTGGTGATTTCAGCGGCTAATTCTGCGGCTTGGTCGGCTGAACTTGCTTCAGGGGATAGATCGGGATTTTGAGATGTCATGGAACCTTCACAAACTTGACGTTAGGATATTTGATCTAGGCAGATTTTAATCAATAATTAATGGCAATAATTAGCCCAGCATAGCAACTTATCTGGTGTCTAGACCATCTGCCCAAACCAGACTTATGGTTAGTCTACTGATTTGATGCAATTCCAGCAATTTGGGCGATCGGCACATGGGTATATGCTTAAGCCATCAAAAGTGACATCAATAGATTTCGGCTAAAACCAGCATATATACCTGTACTAATCGAGCAATTGTTGAAATTAAATTATTTATAAATTATTTAGAGCCACTCTCCCCTGCCAGGAAATCATAATTTACGCATGTCTATCGAAATAACCCATCAGCTAAAAGAATTTACCGATCGGTTAGAGGCGATCGATCAGCTTAATTGTGATTCTGAACTAGAGCAACCGCTATTAGCAACGCCATTGAGCGGAATTTTGCTGGAGTTATGGCAGTTATGTCAAAGCCAGACAGAGAACATATCAACCCTAGCCAATCTTGCTAACTGCTTAGAACCAGAGATTTATGGCTATGATCATAAATTTACATTGCCTGACTATCGCAAGGTGCAATTGGATTATATTGACCAGGATGGCCAGAAAATAAACACGATCGACGATCGCTATCGTGCCTGGAATCTGACCCAGGAAATTAGTAAACTCGAAGCCCATCAAAAAAATGGCCTGACCCTTACTTTAATTCCGCAGATCACTGACTTTCTGTCGCAGATGGCTGGCCAGGAAGTATTTGGTGGTTATGTGAGTGCGAAACAAGTCCAAGCGATCGTGATTGCTACCAAAGAGCAAGTCATCAAGTTATTAACAGCGGCTTTAACTTAAGCTAGGTTTAAGCAGTCCTTATTAAGGCATATGTAAGTCATTATTAAGGCATTACCTGTCGTTACTGGCGAGATCGATCGCCCAAGACAAGAAGCAAGAACCTTGTTTGCTCTCTTGAAGAGCCTTGAAAGATCTTTTTTGATCGCACCGATGTTAATCACTGGCCGACAGGTAATGAACACTGAATAAGCGGTTTTGATCTAACCAGGTTTTGCGGAGGGTAAATCCAGCCGCCTGCGCCACATACTTAAAATCATCCAAACTATATTTATAGGAGTTTTCGGTATGAATGCTCTCCCCCGCTTTGAAAGCAAACTCCTGCCCTGCCACAATCACAGTTTGCGCTTTGAGGCTGACCAAGTGCATCTCGATTCTGCCTTCGGTTGGGTTATAGAAGGCATAGTGACTAAAGCAATCTAAATCAAAATTAGCGTTTAGTTCACGGTTAATATTGGCCAGAATATTTAAATTAAATTCTGCCGTGATTCCCTGGGCATCGTTATAGGCTGCATGGAGCCGATTGGGATCTTTTTTCAGGTCTACGCCCACCAGCATCCCACCAGCAGGAGCCACCAACTGCCGCGCCTGGGACAGCAAGGCGATCGCCTGTTTGGGATTGAGATTGCCGATCGTGCCGCCCGCAAAGAAAACTACTTTTTGATGGGCTCCTTCTATCTGGGGCAAGTGAAGCTGCTTGGTATAGTCAGCCACGATCGCCACCACGTCTAAATTGGGATACTTATGGGAAATTTTTTCCGCCGCATCGAGTAAGTGGGCTTTTTCAATGTCGATCGGCATATAGGCCACTGGAGCATGCAAAGCATCAAGCAGGGCATGAATCTTGGGGCTACTACCGCTGCCATATTCAATCAGCAAGGCGCGATCGCCAATATATTCAGCAATCTCGGCATTGTTTTGTTGCAGGATTTTAACTTCGGTGCGAGTGACGTAATATTCACTGGTACTACAAATATCAATAAACAGATCAGAGCCACGCTTGTCATAGAACAAAAATGTAGGCGGAAACTGTTTGCGGGGCATCGCTAGCCCAGCCAAAACTTCCTGGCGAAAGCTGGCCAGCTGAGGCTGATAGTCATGTAGGGTTATTTTTTCGACGGCTTGGCTCATTGTGCTTGTTTGTTGACTTAAATATTGGGCTTAATTTGGGTTTATTGCTTGATTATGGTTGGATTACATCTATATTTTGAGATGATCGAGTCATCGCTGCGATTTACTGCTAATTTCGCTTTTTTTGATTTGGCAAAATTTCTAGACTTTTTGGCCTACTGCTTTGTGATTCAATTCCCTTTTCAAGTTAAACATTCTGGCGATCGCTTTTAACTATCCTTTCGGGTGGTTTTAAGCAGCTTTTGGATTCTTTCTGCTAATTTCAGGCCACAGAAATAGTTTTATTTACGGTTTCCTGCGATCGCTATAGATATATTAATCCCGATAAAAAAGGTCGGGTATGTTTGACGGTTTTTTTTGCCCTGTGCTACGGTTTTTAACAATGGATTAATAAATGGATTAATAAATCGATCGTCAAAGCCTACAAAGTCTTAATCCATAATTTAATTCCCCTTTAATCGATCCAGAATCCATCTAGAATCCATCTAGTGATTAAAGTCCCTGAGATTTAGTAGAATCGCCGATTAACTTAACTCAGGCTAAACAAAAAAATTTAAAGATCGCAAATATTTGAATCGTTTAAACATTTGAATATCTAAATACTAGTTTTCTAGATCCCAATCTAAATCCCAACTCAAATCTTGACCAGGACTCATAAACCCATAACGTTAGGCACCTGGCTGATTGACCTTAAATTCCTCAAGTCGCTCAATCTAGATCCTCTAAACTAACCAGAACCTATGACCTCAACTGCATCTAATCCCACTGCTACTGCCGCTACTAACTACAGTGCCGATCGCCACGCCAACTTCAATGGCCTCAAGTGTAAAGAATGTGGCACTGAATACGAAGCCAAAGCGATCCACGTATGTGAATTATGTTTTGGCCCATTGGAAGTGGTTTATGACTATGAGGCGATCGCCGAGAAAGTGAGCCGCGAGAGCATCAAGGAAGGCCCCATTTCAATCTGGCGCTATCGTGAGTTTTTGCCCGTTGCTACTGATGACTACATCGACACCAGCACTGGCATGACCCCCCTCCTCAAGGCAAATCGGTTGGCCAGAAGGTTAGGCATCAAAGAGCTTTATATTAAAAACGATGCGGTGAATATGCCCACCCTCAGTTTCAAGGATCGGGTGGTTTCAGTGGCGCTCAGCCGTGCCCGTGAGCTGGGTTTTAGCACTGTGTCCTGTGCCAGTACTGGTAATTTGGCCAACTCCACCGCGGCGATCGCTGCCCATGCTGGCCTCGATTGCTGTGTGTTTATTCCCGCCGACTTAGAAGCTGGTAAGGTGTTGGGCACGTTGGTATATGCACCCAAGGTATTTGCGGTGCAAGGTAACTATGACCAGGTCAATCGCCTTTGCTCTGAGGTTGCTAACACCCACGGTTGGGGCTTTGTGAATATTAATCTGCGTCCTTACTACTCCGAAGGTTCCAAGACCCTGGGCTTTGAGGTGGCTGAGCAGTTGGGCTGGAAATTGCCCGATCACATTGTGGCACCATTGGCCTCTGGATCGCTTTATACCAAGATTTACAAAGGCTTCCAGGAATTTGTGAAAGTTGGCCTAGTCGATGACAAGCCAGTCCGATTTAGTGGCGCTCAGGCCGAGGGTTGCTCACCGATCGCCCAGGCATTTAGGGAAGGCCGCGACTTTATTGCCCCAGTCAAGCCAAAAACGATCGCTAAGAGCATTGCGATCGGTAATCCGGCGGATGGCGTTTATGCCCTCGATATTGCCCGCAAGACCAATGGCAATATTGAATCTGTGAACGATGCCGAAATTGTGGAGGGGATGAAGCTATTGGCCGAAACCGAGGGTGTCTTCACGGAAACCGCTGGCGGTACTACGATCGCCGTGTTGAAGAAGCTGGTTGAAGCAGGCAAAATCAACCCAGATGAAACCACTGTGGTTTATATTACTGGTAATGGCCTCAAAACCCAGGAAGCAGTGCAGGGCTACATTGGCGAGCCGTTGCAAATTGAACCCAAACTAGACAGCTTTGAGCGGGCATTTGAGCGCTCCCTAACCCTCGATCGTCTAGAGTGGCAGACTGTTTCGGTCTAATTGTTAATTCTCTTTCCTGATTTGAGCCGATGGAATTACAAGGTTTATAAGGTTTAGGCAAACTCAGGCCAAAGCATTAGCACGGTCAAGATTTCGTGACTATAGTTAAGCAAAGCGATCTAATTGTTTAGGTTGCTTTTTTGTTGCGCTTCAAATTATTTCAACAACCGCGATCGCCATTAGAACCATTGTACAAGCCTAATTATAGAGGGAGCCAAACAAGCTCTTAGCCGCCCCATAAGTATTTACCACCATGATTCCGCTAATTCAGATTGGGTAAGATATGTCTTATGTACCCATTTGATCTCCATAGCGATCGCAAATAATATTTTAGTGCTGCAATTAATAGTTTTGGGCTCTATTAGTCAGCCATAAAGATCATCATAAATAAAGATGCCATTGGGCCGGCCACTTATCGAGATTAAGAGCCGTCATCTCTAAAGTGATAGAGCTTTAGATGGAGCATTTGGGAATTAGAAGATTTATAGATTGGCAGAAACGGAAAGCATTGATTGTTGCAAATTAGATCGGGCTATGGCGGAACAACTGGATACACAATTGGACTCTGAGGCAGATGCTTTTGGGGTAGAAACAGAGGAGATCAACCATATTACCTTGCAATTAAAAGAACTACGGCAGCGGAGCCGTAACAATGTAATTAGGCAATGCGATCGCTTGCGCACATTGAACATGCCTGAGCCGATCCGGCTGAGTGACGTGTATGTTGATGTGTATGTAAATGAGCAAATCGCCAGTTTACAGCGTAAGCAGATTAGTGAATTAAACCAGCAAAATACAATTAGTTCACAACCCTGGTTATATGAGTCAGCCAAAGTAGAGCAGAACTTAATTCCTGCTATTGAAGCGATCGCCACCCACTCTAAATTAGTAATTAGCGGCGGCATAGGAGCAGGCAAAACCACCTTGCTAAAGTATGTGGCGCTGTTATGTAGCTCTGGCGAAATTCATGCCGATAAAGTATCATTGCTGGTGAATCTGGCTGATTATAGCCAAGAACCACTCCAGCCTAGCCTGCGTGATTATATTCAATGGCAAATTAGCGATCTTGGTGATCAACAAGACAATCAGCAAGATCAGCAACTACTCCGCCAGGGCAAGTTTTTATTTCTCCTCGATGACTATGGACAAATTAGTGACCAGCAGCGCGATCGAGTGATTCGTCAGATCAGCGATTTTAGTGATTGCTATCATCTTAATCATTTTGTGGTTACCTGTCGCCTACCGATCACGGCCGAGCGATTGGAGGATTTTACGACCGTAGCGATCGCCAGTTGGCAGCCTGTTCAGGTAAAGCAATTTGTCTATCAATGGGTAACCAACCTGGGCGATCAAAGTGAGCGATGGTCTACGTTAAGCGCAAATAAAAAGCTTAACGCCTCTAATGCAAAGCATGGTAAGTTTGCCGATCTGGCAGTGGCTGATATTACTACCGATCTAGCCAATCAATTTCTTTACACCATCAGTGCTAATCAAACGACCCAGGAGCTAGCTACTAATCCATTAATGCTAACAATGATGTGGTTGGCATTCCAGGAGCGCTCCTATACCGATGCCCAGTTTTATGCAACTGTTGCGCCGGAGGTGTTGGACTTGTTGCTAGCCAATCAGCAAGATCAAAATCTGCATGTAAAGCAAGATCAGCAATTTTTTCAGCCAGGTAACAATCTAGGTAACAATAAAGACTTACTCAGCTATGTAGCCTTGCGAATGGCTGATCGTGGTCATCCTTTTATTGCACCGGAACAGCTTGAACAATTTACCGATCAATACCTGCGCAACTATGGCCGCGCACACCATCGCAGCTCCTATGACATAACCACGCTCCCAGCGATCGCATCATCCTTAACCGCTCCCCAGGGTTTGTTAGTGCCAGGGGCAAAGCGCGCCTATGCCTTTCCCTATCTGGCTGTAAAGGAATATTTAACCGCCTACAGAATCGCCCATAGTCATCATCCCCATGCGATCGATTATTTGCTTGATCAACTTGGCAAACAAAGCTGGATTCATATTTTTACGTTGGTGGCAGCAATGCTGGGAGAGCCACAGGAACTAATTCTGGCAATGAAAGCACGTATAGACCAAATGCTGGTTGGGGATTCTGAACTTCAAGAATTTTTGCAATGGGTGAAGGAAGCATCGGATGAACTAAGCCGCCGCCGCAATCCCTATCGACCTGTGACCATACGAGCCTTATATTTAGACCTAGATTTAGAAAATGCCCGCAAGCTGGATCGTGCCCGTGCCCATGAAATCGCCCACATGCGATCGCTAGAAAGAGCCAGGCTGAAAGCAGAGGGGCAAGAATTTGATATCGCTGATACCCAGGTGGATGTGGATCATGCCCTCACCGAGGCGCTTAACCTAGATTTGGTGATGTTCTTTGCCCATGTCCCCACCCTGAGTCTTGCTAGCCTGCTAGAACCAAGTCTGGATCAAGCCCTCAAGCAGCTAAAAAGCCAGATTCCAGATATCACCCATACCGCCAAAATGTTTAAACGCTGGTGGCGATCGCAGGGGATGGATTGGTCAAAGAAGTTTAGAACCGTTGTTATTCAGCACCGTAAAAAATCACCGGATTGGGATTTTACCCAACAGCAAGAACAAAAAATTAGGGCTTACTATGATGCGAATAAAACCTTAGCGAATTGCTTGCATGTAGGCGATCTCGATCCAACCTGGTGTGGTGGTCTAGAAAATAGATTGCTGCTACCCAACCAAGACTGATGCTTTTCCCCACAGCAAAGCCACCAGAAATATAGTTGTTTATCATGGTTGAGAATATAGAGATTTACCCTTTGAAATCAAACTGGTTTAATGTAATCAAGTTTATTTAACAGGGCTTGCAATGGGCTTTAAAAAAATTACTTAAAAAATTACTTGCTCAGCTTTTCAAGCCTTAATTGAATGCTTAACTGTATTTTAATTATTTCTTATTTGTTACCATCTCCAGACTTAACTAAACTATTTTTTTACTAGGTCTGAGAAAGATTAATTTTTTAATATTAACAGGCACGGAATTCAGTTAAATATAATTAATTGAGACCCTTTAGACCAGTTAAAATTTACATGAATTAGCTATATCTAATGTTTGCGATCGGAAGTTAATAAATCAGCTAAGATCAAGAATTGATTTGGGTTATCATAGAATTTTAGGCATTTGATTGCTATGCAGAACTGTCGAAGTGCGATCGAAGAACTAGTTATAGAAGAGATTAAGGCGCAGACAGCTAGCCTTGGCAGAGCTGCCCGCGAGAAAATCAACCTCAGTGAGGTAGCCGCCTATGCCCTCAATCGACTACCGCCCATGTATGCCACATCGCAACGGGGCTGGCAACAGCAACGCAATCGTGCCAGGGCTGAACTTAAACAACAAATCACTTCAAATGTGCGCCGGGCTCTGGTTGGGGTCAGGCAAGATTCACTGCGGCCAGCCGATCCATTGCCAGAAAATGAATTTCATAGCCAAGCGCGATCGCTAGCCAAACTGCAAGAAATTCTGGGGCAGGACAATCTCAAGTGGAAAGATGTCCCCGATGCTTTGGAAGCAGCATTTATGACGATCAAATTAAAGGGAGCATTGAGCTATACCTATGTGAGTCCTAGCCGCCGCAATGCCATGGACGTAAAACAATATATCAAGCGTAGTAAAGTCCAAAATTACTCATGGAAATCCAGGAAATCCCAACGAGAGCAAGCCACCCCAGAAAGTGGTTCTAATGCTCGCTATGCCAGAGAATTTGCTTCATATATGTATTGCGCCTCGTTTGATTTTGTGAATGTGCTAGAGAATCCAGTTTTGGCGGTTGTGCACCGTCAATTGGCACGATTGCATCCTGCGCTGATTGATCAGATCAAGCCGGAAGAGGTCGCTGCCTATACCCTCAATCGCTTGCCACCCATGTATGCCACCAGCCAGCGCGGCCTAAAAGAGCAACGCTACCGGGTTAAGGCTGAATTGGCTAAGGATATTATTTTGATGGTGCGTGAAGGTATTTCGATCGTGGTTAATTCTCCAGCCAGGGCGGCAGCACCACTGCCATTTGAAAAATTTGGCCAGGAACAAGAATCGGCACTTGATAAAATTCGCCAAATTTTACATATCGATGACATTAACTGGCGGAATGTGGCTGAGATTGTGGAAGATGCCCTAGAGCGGGTTAGAAGTGGGGAAATTTCCTTGCATGCGATCGGCAGAACCAACCTGGAAGAAGAGCTATCATCGCAACAACAATCAACCCGCGAGCAATGGCGTTAATACGCTGATACTTAGATTAGATTATTAAGCTTTAGGCGATCGCAACTCTTGCCAAAGCGCTAAATATTCGCTGAGGGCATCATCTGATAGAGGTTGCAACAGCTCACTCTTGGCGATCACTTCTGGGGATGGGAATTTAAGTTGATTGGCTCTAATCTTTGCTGGCAGATCTGCGTTTACAGGCATGGTCGAGACCGCATCAGTAAGAGCGGTAATCTGGTTAGCGATCGCCGGCGAGAGGGTGTAGTTAATCCATTTGTAAGCCGCTTGGCTGTTAGTTGGCCTCGGTTGTTGCTTGGGCAAAACCCAGATATCACTCCAAAGGGCTGTACCTTCTTCTGGTACTACTACCCTGAGTTTAGGTTGGCGATCGATCTGCGCTTCAATATCATGGGACCAACCCACCACCGCCCAGGCATCTTCGATGATTAACGGCTGTAAATAGCGATCGGAAGAATAAAATAAAACCTGCTGATGTAATTGCTCTAGCTCCGTTGGCAATGCGGCGATCGCGTTTAAATTTTCATTGTTATAGGAATCACCCAGCTTTTTCAGCACCAGGCCAATCACCTCGCGCGGGCTATCTGGCAAAACAATCCGCCTTTTTAGTTCTGGTCGCCACAAATCAGCCCAGCTTTTGATCTCAAACTTAGTGCGATCGGGGCGATAGGCGATCACGGTGCTGCCCCAGCGATAGGGCACCCCCCAAACCTGGCCGTTGCGGGTTACTGATGCTTGCCAATTGGGTTCCAGTTTCGGCCATTGGGAAATTTTGGCCAGATCCGCCGCCGGGATTGGCCGGATCAAATCCTGGGCGATCGCTGCGTCCAACCAGGCATCGCTGAGGCTCACCAGATCGGGGACTTTGCGCTGTGCCGCATTGGTTTTTGCGTCCTCTTCTGTTGTGGGATCTGTGGCCTCGTCACCACTATTGGAATCTGCCTTATTAGAGTCATTAGAAGAATCATTAGAATTGTCGGTATTAGCTTCCAAACCTGGTTTGGCTTCTTCTTTTTTTTCCGTAGCAAGCTGCAAATCCCTCAGGGTTTGCCAGATCTCTGCGGGGGCAGCCTTGGGATCGATTTCCGCCTTTTGCTTAAACTCCGATCTAAAACTTTTTAATACCTTCCCAGGCAAAGCATTGTCCAAGCCCAGAATTTGCAATCGTTGTGGGTCGGCCAACCAACTGCAACCATTCAGGCCAAATGCACTTGCGGTGCCGATCGCACCCATGCCAATTAAAAATTTGCGCCGATCGATTAGCTGGTTGGATTTCATTGGCATTATTGATTCATCAAGTTCTCAAACTTAGTAAAGCGGGGATCGAATAGAAGTTTTACTGTCCCTACGGGGCCATTCCGATGCTTGGCAATAATTACTTCGGCGATCCCTACATCGGGCGTATCCGGATTGTAATATTCATCACGATAGAGATTGATCACAATATCCGCATCCTGCTCAATACTGCCGGATTCACGCAAGTCCGATAGCATTGGCCGCTTATTGGTTCTGGCTTCTACACCCCGACTGAGCTGGGATAGGGCGATCACAGGTACATATAATTCACGGGCTAAACCTTTGAGCGATCGGGTAATCCGCGATAGTTCCTGCACCCGATTTTCGGAACCAGCCCCTTCCATTAACTGTAAATAATCGATCAAAATCAACCCCAATACCCCGCCGCGCTCCGCCTGCAATCGTCTCGCCTTCGATCGCAACTCATTGATCGAAGGATTGGGCGCATCGTCAATAAACACTGGCAAATCCGACAACTGACTGATGCCCATTGCCACCTTTGACCAATCATGATCGCCAATGTTACCAGAACGTAGCTTGGTGCTTTCTACCCTGGCAATATTTGAGAGCAAGCGATATACCAATTGCTCCTTGGACATCTCCAAACTAAACACCGCCACTGGTAATTTATGCTCTTTAGCCATGTTAGCTGCCACACACAAACTAAAGGCAGTTTTGCCCATCGATGGCCGACCAGCAATAATAATCAAGTCCGATCGTTGCAAGCCCTGGGTCATCGCATCCAGGTCATAGTAACCAGTGGACAGACCTGGCATATTTAAACCAGGGGTGAGCGAGGCATTGTAGCGGCTTTCTAATTCATAGAAAGTCTTGGTGAGAATATCACTGGCGGGGGTAAGTCCCTGTTGGGTGCGGGCTTGGGTCACCGAAAAAATACTTTGCTCGGCTAGATCCAATGCCTTGGTTAGATCAATACTGGTATCAAAACTAGCCTTGATCGTATTGCGCCCTACTTCAGCCAGACGACGGCGGGTATATTTCTCCGCCACCAGTTGCGCATAATAGTCCACATTAATGGCGCTGACGGTGCGATCGCAAAGCTGGGCAATTTTACTCTGGCCGCCCACCTTTTCCAGTTGATCATTGTCACTCAGCCAGGTGGCCACACTCATGATGTCGGTGGGGCGCGATTGACTATGCAGCAGGATTGCCGCGCGATAGATCTCCTGGTGTGCAGCTACATAGAACATCTCTGGGCGCAACACATCAATCACCCGACTGATCGCTTCGGGGTCAATTAAAACCCCCCCCAAAATTGCTTCTTCAGCCTCAATGTTCTGGGGGGGCAGGCGATCGCTAATGTCATCGAATTCGCCGTTTAGGTTTGATTTGGTCATATCCGACGATTAAGCCCGACTATTTTGCAAGTTATACCGAGTCCTCGAGTCCTGTTAAAAACCTATTCTGGCAAAACTTCCAGTTTGAGGATTGCGGTCACCTCTGGATGCAGCTTGATTTTTACTTCATAATCGCCGGTTTCGCGCACATCGGGCACTTCAATATCGCGGCGATCGATTTCCATGGTGGTTTTATCAACAATCAGCTGTGCCACTTCCCGATCGGTAACCGTACCAAAAATGCTCTTGCCTTCGCCCACTTGCTTTTTAATAATAAAGCCACCAATTGTGGTCAAGGCCACCTTGCGATCCTGGGCTTCCTTCTTGATCGCAATTTGCCGCTGCCGTTCTTCTTCCAGGCGGCGTTCCACCTCCTTGATTACGCCAGATGTAGCTCGGACTGCCAATCCTCTGGGCAAGAGGTAGTTCTGGGCATAACCTGGTGCGACGGAAACTAATTCACCCAGCTTACCCAACTTGTTAACATTCTTGGTTAACATTACTTGCACATTACTTTTTGCCATTTCGATCGATCCTTTTTTGCTTTTCTCTATTTAACTTTGGATTAAATTTGTACTTAGGGGGCTTGGGGTTGCTATTTTACGCCAACTGGAGCTAAATCTGTTACATTACTTATACTTAGGTCTACTTAGGTCATGACTTAATCGCATTGTCAAATTCGCAATTGAGCTACGAGCCTAAGTTAATTCTCTAGATTCCGATTGCCTCAACTTATATCTCTATATTTCCAGTTGCTACCGTAGAATAAACGATTCAGGTTGCAAGCTAGACTAGAGCGCACCAGCTAATTAATTAGTTGCATTGTCCCCATTTGAATCAAAATTTGAATCAAAATCCAGTAATCAAAGTGCAGTTTAAATCAGTTAGGCTAGATAGATCTGCTGAGATCTGCAGGAACTAATTTTGCCTACCTAGACTCAAGATCTTAATCTGCTTGAATCTGGACAGCAACATCTAGAGTTTTAAATAAAACAATCCAGACTTTAGAATAATCCAGACTTTAGAATAATCCAGACTTTATAGTATAGCGAAAAAAACTGTCGTCGAGAAAATAGAAATGACAAAGCGACATCCGTCCGAGACGATTAAGACGATCCGACATCAATGGCACCGCAACGCATCAGCGGTGGCGATCGTCACTTCATTGGTATTTTTAGGCGCTTGTAATGGTGGCGCACCCCCCAAGCCATTTAATGCCGAAGTTGCTCCCACCGAACCGATCGCCAAGATCCAGGAAATCCGCGATCGGCCAGTTTGGGTAAAGTTTCGCAACACCGCCAACGATAGCTCTGGGCGGGTGGGTATGAAACTGGAAGCCGGGGAAATAATTCGCACCGAAGCTGATGCCCGCTTGCAATTAAGTTTTGATAATGGCATTTTGGTGCGACTGGAGGGCGACTCCACGATCGAGATTAAAAATGAAAACCAGGTTGTGCTCAAGCAAGGCCGGATGGTAGTGATGCTACCCGCCGATCAAGACACTGCCCTGGAGATCGACACCCCCCAGGCTCAAATTTTTGCCAGCGATAGTAATACCACGCTGTTTGTGGAAACGGCAACAGAAGAATCCAAATCAGCAACAGTCTTTGCCCTGAATGGGGCAGTTAAGGTAAAACCTCAGCATGATGATCGCCTGACCTTGGAAACTGGTCAGAGTGTATTGATTTCGGAGCAGGGCAATGCCGGAGCGATCGAAACCCCCAGCTTGGATTTAGTGCGCGAAAAATTTGCCCGTGAGCCATTGCTATACGGATTTAGCACCAGACTAGCCAGCCAAGGTACGATCGAAGCTAGCTTGCAAATCGATCCTGGTTACCGAGAGGCAGAAAAAATTGTATTCACTGGGCCAAAACCCAACAGCACCGTTGACCCCAACGCAAAGCCACCCGAAACCACTGCCTACAGCAGCTATAGCGCGGAGCCGGAACCCGCCGCTGATGAGCCAGAAGCAGAGCCGGACGAAGACGCTCAATCGGAGCCCAATCAGCCAACTGCAGCCATAGATCCCGCACCCGCAGAGAGTGATGATGGTTATGATCCGCCTTTGCCTGCTGCCGCCGATCAAGATCCAGACATAGTACCATTGCCTGCCGTTCCCGCCGCAGTGCAACCTCAATTGCCAGTAGCAGAACCACCGCCAGCACCGATTCAGCCAGAAATTGTGCCGATCGAGCCGCCGCCTGCACCAATCCAACCGGAGATTGTGCCCATCAGCGATCCGCCACCTGCACCAGTGGCAGAGCCTGTGGAAGCGGCTGAGTAGAATAATTAAATATTTAAATATCTAAATATTTAAATATCTAAATATCTAAATATCTAGGTAGTCATGCAGAAGTAAGGATAATGGGATAGAAGATACAAAAATTCTCTCTCATGGATACATCTAAGCTAACTTGTCCAAGATGCAATTCACTCAAAATTGTCAAAAATGGCAAAATTCACAACGGTAAACAAAACTTCAAATGTAAACAATGCAATAGACAATTTGTAGCCAATTCTAAGAAGAAATATATCGCTAATGAGACTAAAGCTCAAATCGACAAACTTCTGCTAGAGAGGGTTTCACTCGCAGGTATTGCCAGAGTTGTAGGTGTATCACCAAGATGGCTACAGCAATATGTTAATCACAAATATGCTCAAGTGCCCCAACAAGTGCAGGTACAGGCTAAAAAAAAGGGCACTTAACCATTCAAATGGATGAGCTGTGGTCTTTTGTAGGCAAGAAACGAGTCAAGGTTTGGGTTTGGTTAGCTATAGATGTTGATACTAAGGAGATCGTAGGAGTGTATATCGGTTCTAGAGATGAGGTTGGTGCTCAAGGATTATGGCAGTCTTTACCACCCGTTTATCGACAATGTGCTGTTTGTTACACTGATTTCTGGCGTGCCTATGCTCAGGTAGTTCCGAGTATGCGTCATCAACCAGTGGACAAAGGTTCAGGCTTGACTAATAGAATTGAGCGATTTAATTGCACTCTTAGGCAAAGAGCTTCAAGACTGGTTCGCAAATCTCTTTCTTTCTCGAAAAAGTTAGCTAACCATGTTGGCGCTATCTGGTTATTTGTGCATCATTACAACTCATCCTTACTTGTATAGCACTACCAATATCTAAATATCTAAATATCTAGACTTTGAATATTTAGTATTCAATAGGCTTCTTGCATAAATGCTGATCTAACCCCTGAGATCGTAATTCTCCGGCTGCAATATTAGACTTTTACAAGAGTTCTAATAATCACTGATGCTTTAGTTCTATTCTCGAAGCAACTACTTTTTTTGACTCAAAATCTCTTCCTTAGCTCATTAGCAGCATAGATATCGTATAACTTTGAGTAGTCCTGCCTCTGTGAAATTACCAGGCTATGTTTGGGCTTTAATTGCAAAAAATAAGCCTAAACCATTGACATTACGCGAAAAATATGAGTTTCTATGACTTGATCTAGCAGGTTTTCACCACCACCGAGTCATGCTTAGAAACCTTCGTCAAAAACACAATCAAGCTATCCGCAGTCAGTCCCCGATCGCTAATGCTATAAATTCTGAATCCCCAAGCCAGGGCGATCACTTGATTAGTTCTCACCATAGCCTGGACAATGGTTCAGGTCTAGCTAAAATTTGTGCCAGTAAAAAGTTAAATCGGCTCATAAAAATTGGGTTGGTAGCTCTAGTAGCTAATTCTTTATTCCTAGCTGGTCGCCCCGATCCCACGTCCGCGCTACCAGTTCAGTCAGCCACCTCCAGAAGCTTGATCCATGAGCAGGGCGATCGGCGGATCAGCACTGTTTTACATGACCATGCTGGTAGGTTGTGGGTCGGGACTTGGCGCGGCCTGGTGCAGGTCGATCCCCACAGTGGTCAGGTTGTATCGGTGATTAATTTGCCCAACGAGATTATTACCGCCATGACCCTGGATCACTATGGCAATATCTGGGTGGGCACTGGTGCAGGGTTATATCAAGTCAATCCCAGTAGCCGCCAGATTAAAAATGTGGCGATCAAGCTACCCTCCAACCGGGTGCTCAGCCTGGAAATCGATCGGGCTGGCTATGTTTGGGTTGGCACTGAAAATGGCATCACCCGCATTGGCCCCCACAATGCCGAAATCTATGCGCGGATGCTGGATATTCCTGGCACTAGCGCCAATACTATGCAAATCGATCATCACGGCCATATCTGGGTGGGCACATTAGATGGCATATTTAAATTTAATCCCGGTACTGCCGAAATTATGGCAGTGGTGCCCTATGTGGCTGGTCAGATTGTGCAAAGTATGACGATCGATCCGGCGGGGAAAATCTGGGCTGGTACACCGCGCAATGTGATTTTAGTTAATCCCAATACCAACGAAGCGATCGCCCGCATCAATGATGTGACTGGGGAAGACATTCTGGCGCTGGCCAGTGACAAAAATGGCGAGTTGTGGATTGGTACTCAAAATCGCTTGCACCGCACCAATACCTACAATGGCAAAATTGACGGTTCGATCCAGGATCTGCCCTCTAGCCGGATTAGTAGTTTGTATATTAGCGATCGCAAGCTGTGGATTGGCACCCATGCTGGTTTAGCCAGGATTGATATTAATGTCGAGGAGTTTGATATGGAAAACAATCGCGCCTCGCTAGTTTATGCTGTTGCCGATTAGGGTGATTTTTAAAAGCTGTTCAAAGTGGCAAAAGCAGCTTAAATCACGCCAGAAATTGCTTTACCGCTGCTAGAACCATTGCACAATGAATCGCAAACCGATGGGCAGGACTCGGTGGCTAATTGGCTGAATGATGCATCTAAGTCTAAGCCGGATTCGGTCATAGAACTTTGCGATCGCTGGCAGGCGCAAAGCACTAGTACCCGACCAATTTAAATATGAGGGCTCGCAATCCAGACAGAGTAACTGCTCGATTAAATCAGCAATCATCATAATTTTTGTGGTTGACTACTAGCAAGGTAACCCAACGAATTTGCAAACGGGCGTTGCGATCGATTAATAAATCAAAAGCATCTAAAAAAGGTTAGGTAAGGGATTAGGTAATTAGGGGTAAGCGTTACGGATTCACAGAACATAGGTTAAACAATAAACTCTGATTCTTGTCCCTGCGCCGCCTGCCAACTGCGGGCATCATAATAGAGATCTTCAAGGTAGATGCCATACAGGGCATCACTAATTTTCTGATGCAATCGTTGCCACAACGCAAAGGTAACCCAATCCTGGGCTTGTTCCGAGTTTGGTTCCAGTCTGGGCAAGGGATCAACCGACTCTCCCACCGCCGCCAAAATTTCACCCAGGGATATTTCCTGCGCCGATCGCTTCAATAAATAACCACCCTGCGCCCCGCGCACCGATCGCACCAAACCCGCCTGCCTGAGAGCGATCAACAGCTTCTCCAAATAGGGAGCCGGAATCGATTGGCGATCGGCAATCTCCCGCACAGAAATCGGCTTACCCACGCTGGAAGTGGCTAGATCCAGCATCGCCTTAACGCTGTAATGCCCTTTGCGAGTTAGTTTCATGAATCTTAGGTTTTTAGATCCACCCTGGCACGATAGAGCAACGCCTCACCACGTCGATAGCCGACATAACGCACCACCACAGTTGTTCCAAGCGCGATCGCCTCGCCAGACATAGCTTGATGCCAGTGGGGATCAAATTCAAGCTCCGCACCAACCTGGCCGATCGCTTCGATGTCCCAGCCTTTAAGTAAATTTTCCACTGGACGCAGCAACGGCACTAGATTTCGCGCTGGCATTTTTTCATTTTGCTGGGCGGCATGGGCAGCAGTTGGCCATTGCAACCAAAAAGATTCTAGCTTTTGGATAATTTCCTGCTCAAAGCGCGATCGCAACGCCGATTCTTGTTGTGCTTGTTGTGCTTGCAAATGAATATATTCGGTTTTGAGATCAAATATTTGCCGATTTAATCTTTCGATCTGGGATACAAGTTCGCGCTGTGCCGCAACCATTTGCTCTGTTTGCTTTATTTTTAGTGCCTGAGGCTGGCTGGCTTGTTTTTCGCCCTGGCTGGATGAAATAGCAGCAAGATCAGCATTTTGCTTGCCAAACACCGCCACTAGATCATGAACTGAAATTTGCAAAGACTGAGCCAGGGAATTAATCTGCTCATACCGTAGTTTAGCTAGTTCTCCCTGCCGTAGCTTGGTGAGCGCCCGGGTGGAAATTTGCGCCCGATCGCACAGTTGCTTAAAACTATCAATCTGGGCAGCCTGCATTAACTGGCTTAGTTGGCTGGTTCGATCGTCGTTCATACTCATCAATTATGCCAATTGCGCTTCCGAATCGACACAACCCGCTCCCGTGAATAGGAATCACTCTCGTCGTAGATTTCGCCCACCAGTTCTTCAATAATATCTTCCAGCGTGACTAATCCCACCGTGCCGCCATACTCATCCACCACGATCGCCAAATGCACCCGTTGATTGATCATCTCTCGCAATAAATCTGCTAATCGCTTAGTTTCCGGCACATAGACCGGAGCTACCATTATCTCATTAGCAACAACACCATCACCGTCGGTTTTCTGATGCTGAAGCGCCATTTTGAGGGTAATGATGCCCACAATTTGATCCTTTGATTCGCCCTGGACGGGCACCCGTGAAAAGCCCGTATTCAGGCATAAAGTAATTACATCTTCGAGGGTGGCATCGTGGTTAATGGTTTGCATATCGATCCGCGACTTGACCACATCCCTGGCACTGAGGCGATCGAGCGCTAGGGTCTTGCTCAGAATCTGGCGCTTGTCCCAATCCAATTGACCTTTCCGCCCCAATACCTCGATCATTAATTGCAAATCCTTGGTCGATTCACCGCGCGGCATCCCGCCCACATTAAATAACCGAATTGTCCATTGGGCAATGCCCTCAAACAAGACCAATATCGGCGACATCAGCACCGACAGCCAGTAGATTGGCCGCACAATTAGTTTAAACATCGGCAAAACATTATTCACCGCGATCGACTTGGGCGTAATTTCACCAAAGGTTAACACCAGCACTGTCATCACCGCCGTGGCAATCCCCAAACCTGCCTCACCGAACCAACCAAAAAAGAGGCTAGTGGTTAGCACTGTTGCGCCAATATTGACCAGATTATTAGCCACCAACAGGGTAGTAATAAAGCGGGTGCGATTTTCTAATACCAGGCTGTAAATATTTGTGCCTCGCCGATTGCTTTGCTCCTGGATCAGCGATCGGAGCTTAAGGTTATCCATTGCCGTGAGCGCTGTTTCCGAGGCCGAACTGAGTCCAGACAAAAACAACAGCACTACTAAGGCCGCAACTTGGATCAGGGTATTTTCAACGGTAGGTTGAGCAGCAGTGCTTTGGGCAATGCGAATAAACTGGCTTAGGTGAACTGAATACTCGGCTATCACAGGATCGGTGGGAGCGCCTCGCGCACTGAATTACAGAACAACAAAAACTAATTGATACTAAATAATAAATTGATACTAAATAAATAGTGAGATAGGTACTACCCGACCAATTGAAATATGAGGGATCGCAATCCAGACGGAGTAACTACTCGATCAAAACAGCAATCATCATAATTTTTGTGGTTGACTAGTACAACATAGGTACAAGGGCTAGGAGCAAGTCCAGTTAAATAAACATAATCAAACACGTATAACCACTTAGGCTTTCAATGTTTTTAATTATGATTAATCTACTAGATTTGATCTTAAACACACAGCAGGATCAGCCATCGGGATAAGAACCTAAACCATGCAACACCTAGTCAATTCATAAATTATCCTAAATTAGAGCTTATCAACCCAATTAATCAATTAATCGGAACAACATACCAGCTAAATCCCAATTCAACTTATGCTAAGCGCTTACTTCAGCACCTCTTCTAATTTGTGTTGATTCCATAGTTTAAGGTAGAGCTGACAACTTTGCAGTAGCTCCTGATGCGTACCAATGCTAATAATTTTGCCGCGATCGAGCACTATGAGCCGATCGGCATTGGCCGCTGCCGATAATTGATGAGAGATAAAGATTACTGTCTTGGTAGCTGGTAAATTGGCCAAAATCTCAGTGGCGGTTTTGTTATCCACACTAGAGAGAGCATCATCCAGCAATAAAATTGGTGAATCTACCAGTAGTGCCCTGGACAAAGCGGTACGTTGACGTTGCCCACCGGAAAGGGTAATTCCACGCTCACCAACGATCGTTTCATACTGGCGTGGGAAATTCAGGATTTCATTTTTGATCCTGGCCTGCCCAGCATAATAGTCCACGGTCGGCTCATCGGCAGTAGGCTCGCCATAGCGGATATTCTCGCGCATGGTGGTGCTAAACAAAAAGCTATCCTGGGGCACGTAGGTAATGATGCTGCGCAGATCGGCGATCTTAATTTTGGTAATGTCATTACCATCGATAAATAGCTGATTGGCATCAATATCCAGCAATCGTGGCAAAGCATTAGCCAGGGTTGACTTACCCGATCCCACTGGGCCAATGATCGCCACGGTTTCGCCAGAATTAATCACAAAGTTAACCCGATCGAGGGCGGGATTATCTGAGCCAGGGTAGGTGTAGGTTAGATTTTGGGCTTCGATCTTGCCTTTGCAGCTAGGTACTTTGAGCGAAATTGCATCGGCCGCATCGGCTATTTCCGGCTTGGTGCTAAGAATAGACTCGACTCGATCGATACTGACTACGCCACGCTGAAAGGTGGTGATCGTAAAACCCAACAGAGCAGTAGGAAAAATGAGCAAATTAACGTAAGTGATCTGCTGGATTAATTCCCCCACCGTAAAGCCGCTATTGGCACTGGCCAACATTTCACCCCCAAGCCAGAGCAAAATCAATGAGCTGACGCTGGCGATCCCCCCCAGGAAAGGAAACAGCATGTTGCGGGTTTTGGCTAGCTTGAGATTGGCATCGAGTAACCCCTGGTTGAGCCCAGCAAATGCTCGCCGCTCGTTGTCTTCCTGGGCATAGGTTTTAATTAAGGCCATGCCGTTGAGGTCTTCTTGTAGCAATGAACTAACTGAGCCGGTTTGTTCCTGCACGTCTAGTTGTTGATCACGCATTCTGGTGCCAAAAACATTCACCACCACAAACATCAGCGGATAAACCGAGATTGCCAGGACGGTTAGCTTCACGTCGATCGCCAACATGAATGGCAAGATCGTGGCATAGGCAAAGGCCGTATTGATCAAGCTCAGGATTGCAAACCCCAACAGACGGCGAATGTTATCCACATCGCTGGTGGCGATCGAGATCAAGTCCCCTACTTTCTGGTTGGCAAAATAGTTGGGGCTGAGCCTGAGCAAATGCTCGAATATTTGTTGTTTGAGGTCGGCCTCGACGCTACGCCCGATCCCAAAGATAAACATGCGCGAAGCGATCCGAATCCCCAGGGTGATCGAAGCCAGGATAAAAATTGTCCAGACATATTGCATTAATTGATTGCTAACAAAATCTTGATCCAGGTTGTCTACGGCGCGACCAATCAAGCGGGGCACATAGGCGGTAAGAACATTAACGACTAAGAGCGAGATTGTCCCAGCAACAAGCGGTCGCCAGTGGGGACGGAGATATTTGAAAACTTTTGCCAGTTGCGATCGTGCCATATTTTATGTTTGCGTCTGTCAGATCTTTAGTCTTGAGAGCTGGAGCTATTGATTGGCGGTGAAAAGATCTAGATCTTAACTATTCCACTGCCTTAATTGTGATGGGTAATGCTCCGATCGCCTCACCTTGGGCTCAACCATTACGGTGGAGAGCAGAGGAAGGCGGCAACCTGACCGATCGCTTGTGATAGCCCAGAATATACTTACGTTAACTTAGTTAACTTATTTGGTTAGGGATTGCTTACACATCCTCAGATAGGGTGAAATTAGATTGTAATAACCCTTGTGGTACAAGCACTTCACCAAGAACCGCTCGCCAATTGTCGGTTTTACTGCATAATAAATCTACAAAAATTATATATTTCTGTTTTGTAATTATGGGAATAATTAACCCAGAAAACAACAATGGCAGGATAACTCTACGATTTGCCAGCCTGAGCACCAGAAAACATGAATCTATACCTTGTGGCAATTGATTAAGCAAAACAAACAGATCAGCAATATGCCGAGAATTTAGCACTATTCAAACTTCTGGCGGAAGAAATTAAGCAAGATCGCCACCATAAAACCACGATGGTGCAGTTGATCATAGCGATCGCCGGTAAAGCTCTGTTTGAGGTGGTTGGGCAATTTTTTCAGAATATGTTTGCGGCCAAAGTGGAGTAATTCAAACAATCCTTCCGATCGCCCCTGCCAATAGAACCGCCGTTGAAACCATTCTTGGTTGAGGCGATCGCCCCGAATCAGGTGCAAAATCTCGGCATCGGGTACATACATAACTTTGTAGCCTGCCTGTTCAACCCGATAGCAAATTTCAATATCGCCATAGCTCATCAAAGAGTTGCCCTTGCGATCGAAGCAGTCCAAAAACAAACCAATTTTGGCAAAGGCAGTGCGCCGAAATGCCATATTCGCACCACGGGGATATTCATTATAAAAAAGCTGCAATAGCTCTTCGCCATGATCAAAATTGCTGATGTACATGCCCAGCCGCTTGTCGATCCAATCCGGCGGAGGGGTGGTGTATTGGGCGATTACTTTACCGCCAACGGCAAACACCTGCGGGTCTTCAAAAGGCTTAATTATGTTTGTGAGCCAATATTTTGGCACGATCGCATCATCGTCCAGAAATACTAAAATTTCACCCTGGCTATACTCAATACCGCAGTTACGGGCATTACATAAGCCCAGCTTGGGTTCGCGCACATACTTAATCCGATCGCTATGATCAGTTGCAAAACCCTGAAGTTGTTTTTGATTCTCAGGACTGGACAAATTATCAACAATCACCACCTCATGCGCCTCGACTGGAAAGTCAAGTTCTAGCAGGGATTCGATCGTCTCGGCGATCGCTGGCCCCCTGTCCTTGGTGGGTAAAATAACCGATACCTTCACTAATCCACTCGATCCAATTAATTCATTAACGCTTATATCACTTTAGGCACTTTAGTTACTTTAAACAACCAAAATAAACCAAAACCAAGCAGCCTCCGATCAAAAGAGGAAAGCTGCTTAGTTACGATGGCTATTGGTGATATGTGCTTAAACCAAGCGATCAAGTATCAAGTAGATTAGATTTAAGCTCTAGTCATCTAGCTCTCTGGGGTTGAGCCAGGACTAGGATTGCTAGGGCTATCTGATGCTGGTGGCTTAGAATCACTGGCCGCAGCATCACCGGATGGTTGCTTCACCGGTTTACTTGGCCGTTCCACTTTGCCATCCCGCTTAAAGTTTGGCTTATCAAATTTGCCTTTGTGGGGGAACTTACCACCGGGCTTTTTGAAATCGCCTTTTTTGGAGAACTTGCCACCGGGTTTCATTTTTCTGGGTTTGGGCTTCGGCACACTGGCGATCGATTTACCGTCAATGATTTTTAGCTCGCCACCTTCGCGGCGCACATTCAAATCCCAGAAATAACCGGCCGCATCCGCAGGCAACATCCCCTTGAGGCTGAGCTTAAACTTATTGGCTGGTGGCTTTTTATCGGTTTTTTTCTTGCTGGGCTTACCCGGTGTGGTAATCCGGCGAATTTTGACATGCACTATGCCTTCTTCATCTAGCTGGCGCAAAATTTCGCCTCGAATCGAAAAATAGCCATCTTCCACATCCGGATCGATCGGCTGTTCTGACTTACCCATTTCCAAGGGAGCCCACACACCAGCAATTTGCAGATGCAGCTCATTGGTTTTGCTGCGGGTACGGGGATAGACCACCCAGAGATATTCTTTTTCGAGATCCAGGCGTTTCTTGACGATCGAAATTACCTTCCCCAGCAGTACAGTATCGATCTCTGCCCCATCAGACCCAATCAGTTTACCGCGACTGAATTGCTCTTCTTCGGGAATATAACGCCCATGCACCACACCGATCGCCCGATATTGCATGCTTTCCGTTGCCGGCGGGATTGGTCGGAGCTGTTCATCATCGTCTTCTTCCGGCTGGTCTGCTACCTTAGCATCGGTTGCTTCAGCAGCAGCGGCAGTAGCAGCAGAGTCCTTACCACCAGAATCAACACCACCAGAATCAGTGGTAGGTTCATCTTTTGCGGCTGACACCTTTTTTGCACCGATCGAAACGATCTCTTGGGTTTTCGCTGAAGTGGCCTTAGAAGCACTTTGGTCTTTTCGACCCTTAGCTACTTCCTTTGTCCCCGGCTCAGCTTTAGCAGCGGCTTTTTGCTCCTCTGGTTCCTGTTTTGTCTCAGCTTCTGGCTCTAATTCGCCGGGCTTTTTGGGGCTCATCAGTTTAACCAGCTCTAGTTTAGGTGCAACTCGCTTGGGCGGGATCGCCTCAGGCACTTTTTCAGCACTTTCTAAATTTTCTGAGCTTTCTGGACTTTCTGGACTTTCTGGACTTTCGGAACCTGCGGGACTTACGGATAAATTTTCTGGATTTGACTTGGCTGACTTGTTCGACTTTTTCGACTTGCTCATTTAAACCTCCGGAACACCCCCAGTCTTAAAGCCAGAGGCAGATATCTAATCCTACACAAAAATGAAAACAAGTTGTTTTCCGCGTAGGTGCTAAATAATAACTACCACAAATATAAGCCACCAGAATTATTGATGACGATTTTCATGGAAGCTAAGGAGTCAATTATAGCTAGGCTATTTTTTTTGGATTGTTCATCTAGTTGGGATTTTGCAAATCGAGTTTGCGAGAAAGCAATACATACAATACATAAGTAATATTGCATCAAGCTGCATCAATGTCTGCTCCCCCACCTTAACCCGATCGATTACGGAGCATCGTACAACAAGTATCCCGGTTTAGCCACTTCTTATCAGGTGAACAGTTGATTTGTTAAGCAATGTTAAGTAAGCGATCGCTTACTTTGCATCCAAATTGCCAGCATTGCCAGCTCAAATAAAAACAAGCTAGGCGGTTTGATAATTAACAATCCGCGCAAACCCAGCCGGATCAAGGCTCGCACCACCAACCAGCACGCCATCTATTTCTGGCTGAGCCATGATTTCATCGATCAAATTGGGCTTGACCGACCCACCATATTGAATTGGTACATTGGGGTTACTAAGCTGCTGACGAATTAGACCAATCACCCGGTTGGCTTCGGCGGTTTCGCAGGTGTCACCCGTACCGATCGCCCAGATTGGCTCATAGGCAATGATCAGGTTTTGTTGATCGATGCCTTCTAGATCTAACTTGAGTTGCTCAAAAATTACGGCTTCGATTTGATTAGCATCCCGTTGCTGCTTGCTTTCACCCACACAGAGGATCGGCGTAATGCCATGTTTTTGTGCAGCCTTGAGACGGGCATTGACGGTTTGATCGGTTTCACCAAAATATTGCCGTCTCTCGCTGTGGCCAATTACCACATACTTAATCCCAATCTCGGTGAGCATGGCGGCGGAAATTTCGCCCGTAAAAGCGCCCGACTCTTCCCAATGGACGTTCTGAGCACCAATACTGAGGTTGGGCAGGCCACTGTTGGCGATCGCCTGGGTCAGGATCGCTAGATCGGTATAGGGCACACACAACACCACTTGCTTATTTGCATCATTAGCAACATCGGCAATCTGAGGCAGAAAATCGGCAATAAACGCCTTGGCTTCTGCCTGGGTTTTGAACATTTTCCAGTTTCCGGCAATTACAACTTTACGCAAAGTAATTTTTTCAAGCTCCTAGAGTCACAACAAATTGAGGCAAATTAGGCAATCTTAGACCTAAAAATTTTTTAACTGGCATTCAGTCAGGAGTTGTATCGATCGATCTGGCTCGATCGCAGCAAGTTAAATAACTAAACTCCTTGGCTGTGTAGAACTGCCAGTGCGTAGTAATTGATCTTTGCTAACGCTGGTTTGCTAAAAAACACGGCGTTGAAATCATCACTTAGCTACGGTCATTTAATAGTTTAAGGGCTGTCGGGTAATTTAATTAATCTGGTTAATCATCTAGCAAGGCGATCGCTGTTCAATTAATATTCCTTGGCTGTTGTAATTTCTTTCCCTAACCTTAATTAGAGCCTAACCATTTTTTAGCTCAAAGCAATATTTCTAGCAATAGAGCAATAGTCTAAGATCAATGACTGAAGTGAATTAATGCCAATTTTGACTTGATCAGATTGTAATGAGGCTAGCATTAATAAATCGACCTTAAATCTATTAATTAGAATCCTTGTATCGTTACTTGCATAGCACCTGAGAGCGTGAGTCTTACATAGTTGCAACATTTTGACTTTTGCAAGAGTTCTAGATCAGATCGCAACTTATTTGCCTGATCAGGTGCGATCGGCAATGATTATTGATCTCTATGGCAATCTCTACAATCTAGTGGAATCTACAATGTGAGCTAATACGAAGTCAAAGTTATTTGATCAAACTGCCATCGCTAATTGGTAGGGGCAACGAGGTGAAGCAAATCCCCAAAATGATATAAGCTGAGGGGGTTTAGAGATTGCTGGCAGTTACTGGCAGTTAAGAGATCATGCAGGCTACTGGAAATCCCCCGCCCGATTTTCTGGGCATTATCTATAAGGTATTGCCACCGGATGCGAAGGTGGTGGTGGAAGTTGGGTGCGGCGATGGTTGGATGGGCGCTCAGTATAAAAAGCTCAATCCCTTCGGTCGCTACTATGGCATCGAGACCAACCCAGACCTGGCAGCGATCGCGGCTTTGCAATTAGACGGCGTAGCCAGCCAGATTAGCGATTTACCCTTAAGTCTGGATAATCTTAATCATCACGATCGGCAGTCTCAACCGGACGAGCATCCTCTGAATCCAGATCATCCTGAGCCAACCGATCGCCCTGATAAATTTGATCATCACAACGAAATAACTAATCGTGAGTTCCCACCAAGCAATGGCTCAAAGGGCTCAGTTGATTGCATTGTCTATCGCGGCGATCGCAACTCGCCCCAAAATCTATTAACAGAACTGACCTACTATCGATCGTGGTTAACTGAGCGGGGCAGCCTGATCGCCTATATGCCAAATTTGCATCACTGGCAGCAATTCGGCCAGGTTGTAACTGGGTTTCGATCGCCAGAACCACAGTCTAATTCTAAATCTTCTAAATCTGCCAAAGCCTCAAAATCTCAGCAGGCAGGATTTGCGCAGCCCCAAGAGCAAAATACTCAAAATAATCAACAAACCCAGGCTTTTAACTTCCTGGCTAATCCCACTAGTTTGCATTTCTATACCCTCGACAGTCTGCGTCAGGTATTTGCCCAAGCGCAACTCTCGGTCTTTGAGATCCAAACCGAATATGTGCAAACTTCTAAGGAACAAGACACACAATTCGATCGCTACCTGGCCGCCGCCAAACCCTGGATTGAGCACTTAGGCATATCCAGTCAGCATTTTCAATTACTCAGCCGCACCAAAGCTTTTTTAATCCGGGCTGCTAAAATTCCCCTCACCACGCCCAAGCTGTTGATTCAAACCTTCATTGCTGCCCCCGCTGGCTGCGATCGAATCAGGGTACTAGAGCCCGATCGCTTTAGTGCCACCATCCCCCACACCCGCGCGATCAGCGGTAATAGCAAACAACCGATTAATTTGAAATTGGCATTTGCCGATGAAGCCAAAGTGTTTGTGTGGCAGCGGGCTTTGTTGTTTTATCCCCAGGACTTTCAAAAGCAAAAGAGAATTTTACAAAATGGCTATTTGATCGTGGCGGAGCACGACGATGATCCTTATCTATGGCCAGAAAATGCCGATAATAAGTTCCTATTGTTCTGGAGTTCCCACTGTGTGCAAACCAGCACTAAGCCGCTGGCAGAACACCTGAAGCAATTTAATCCCAATGTGAAAGTTTTTGCTAACCATTTAGTAAATTTGCCACCGGAGCGTGACTATCGCCAAACGGGTAAAAAAGACCAGGTCACGATCTTTTTTGGAGCCCTGAATCGCCAAAAAGACTGGCAACCGATCATGGCGGCGCTGAATCAAGTGTTGCGCCAGCATAAGAATGTGATGGTGAAGGTGATTCACGATCGAGAGTTTTTTGATGCGCTCGACACCAAACGCAAACATTTCCAGCCCTTTTGCCCCTATGAGCAATATCTAGAAATTCTCTATAGCTGCGATATCGGCGTGTTGCCGTTGCAGGATAATCAGTTTAACCGGATGAAGTCGGATCTTAAGTTCCTTGAACATGCTGGACATGGGGCAGTGGCGATCGCTAGCCCGACGGTTTATGCTAATTCGATCGCCGAGGGGGAAACCGGTTTAATTTATCGATCGGCTGATGATTTTGCCGCTCAGTTAACGGAATTGATCAACAATCATGACCTGCGCCATCGGATCGCCAGGAATGCCTATGATTGGGTCAAAGAAAACCGGATGCTCTGCCGCCATTACCGCGAGCGGCGGGAGTGGTATTTGGAAATGCGATCGCAATTGCCGCGATTGAATGCGGAGCTGAGGGAACGTGCGCCCCAACTATTTGAAAACTAAAATGCTAAGTTGGCCTGTAATTATAATTAATTTTGTTTTTTAAGAATCGATTGAGTCGTAAACACTTTCCAGATTGGGATTAGATTCAACCCACTTAAGCCAACGATCTACTAAACGATATGAATCAGTTTCAGGATCGGTTATCGGCGCAATAGTTCCTGTCGTAGTAATTTTTTCCCAATTCTCTGGATTTACAATGTAGTCACCGTAGTATCGAATGTCTCCTACAGCACGAACATGCCGATTATGCAATCCAAGCTTTTTTGCTCCTGCCTTACCAATGTATTCATATTCCCCTTTCACAGTCACTAGAGCAAAAGGTATATTGTGAGCGACAACTAGAACAATGTCACCAATTTTCATAGGGCTTTCAAACTGTCTGTAGTAGCGCTGCTTCTCTATGATTAGGTCTTTATCAACTTGCCTCAGGTCACAGATTTGACCATCAGGATCATCAAAGTCAAGACCAATGTATCCAGCCATCAAATTGCGAACACAGTGTCTAACAGCTATGTGTTTATCTCCAGTCGGATGTAGCTGCATTTTCCAATATTTAACTTCTTCTTCCATTGCTCGATTCCTTAGCCGATCGCTAGCTCGTATTTGAATATTCCTAATCTAGATCAATACTAAAATATTCTCACCATGCGGATAATAGTTAGAAATAGCATAATTAATACGATCAGACCTTGATCGGTTATGCTGAGATCGTGAACTTGAGCTTAGGTTAGCCGTGGCTTTCAAAATTGGATTACTGGGATTAGGAACCGTTGGATCTGGTGTTGCCAAGATCTTGCTCGATCGCCAGGGGCGACATCCTTTACTAGGCGAGATGGAGATCACCCGCGTGGGAGTGCGATCGCCCGACAAGCCCCGTGATGTGGATTTACCTCAAAATATTTTTACCACCGACCTCGAAGCGATCGCAACAGACCCAGCGATCGACATTGTGGTCGAGTTAATTGGTGGCACCGATCGCGCCTATAAGTTAATTATGCAAGCGATTAATCATGGTAAGCATGTGGTCACCGCCAACAAAGCCGTGATTGCCCGCTATGGTGCTGAGATTTTCACCGCTGCCAAGGAAAAGGGCGTATACGTGATGATCGAAGCTGCCGTCTGTGGTGGCATCCCCGTAATTCAAGCCCTCAAGCAAGCCCTGGGCGCAAACCGAATTAAATCGGTGATGGGAATTGTGAATGGTACTACCAACTATATTCTGACCAGGATGCACCGCGAAGGTGGCGACTTTGAACCGATTCTGGCGGAAGCCCAAAAGCTGGGTTATGCGGAAGCCGATCCCACCGCTGATGTGGATGGCCTAGATGCGGCAGACAAAATGGCGATCTTAGCTAGTCTGGCCTTTGGCGATCGGATTAAGCTAGAAGACATCTACTGCGAAGGGATTCGCCAGATTACCAGCACTGACATTGCCTTTGCTGATGAGATGGGCTATGTAATTAAACTTCTGGGCATTGCCCAACATACTGAAACCGCTAGGGAAACAGCGTTAGATATTCGCGTACATCCCGTGATGGTGCCGACCAGTCATGCCCTGGCCAGTATTCATGGTGTGACCAATGCGGTACGGATTGAAGGCGAGCCGATCGGTGAATTGGTGCTATCGGGGCCTGGCGCAGGTTCGGGCGCAACTGCCAGCGCTGTAGTTGCTGACATAATCAATGTGGTGGCAACGCTCCGTGCCAATCCCAGTAATATTAACCTGACCATGGGCTGCACTCACCAGCATTATGCCAAGGTGCAATCGATCGCCGATAGTATCAATTTGTTCTATGTGCGGCTGGTGGTGTTGAATCAGCCGGGTGTAATTGGCGCGATCGGCACTTGCTTTGGTCAGCACAAAGTCAGTCTGGAAAGTATTGTCCAGAAGCATATTCACGATGGCATGGCCAGCATTGCCGTGATTACCCAAAAGTGCCAAGAAAGCAATTTTCGGAATGCCCTGAAAGAAATTGGTGAGCTAAATGCGATCGATAGTATTCCCACTGTGATTCGCCTGCTAGCAGCTTGAGCTTGAACGATCGCTACCCCCACCCAAATCTATTCCAAATCTATTCCAAATCTATTGCAATCTAGTGCGCGGAAAGTCTGATTTAGGATTAGGCTATTATTAGCAGCTCAAGACTAGGTGGATTAAGTAATGAGAAGAATTGGTGTTGGTGTTGTTGGAACTGGCTTTGGCCAAAAAATTCATCTGCCGGGACTAAAGGATCATCCCACTGCGGTGCCTGTGGCCGTATATAACCGCGATCGCACCAAGGCTCAGCAAGTGGCGAGCAAGTTTGGTGTACCCAATGCCTGCGATCGGCTCGAAGATCTATTAGCCATCTCAGAGGTGGAAGCGGTGAGTATCACTACACCACCGTTTTTGCATTACGACATGGCTAAGCAAGTGTTGCAGGCCAGTAAGCATTTACTGCTCGAAAAACCAGTCACGCTCAGTCTGGCCGAGGCGATCGACCTCTACAAAATTTCCCAGGACAAAGGTGTAATCATTGCCACGGATTTTGAGTTTCGCTGCCTGCCCCATTGGCGCTATCTCAAACATCTACTTGATCAGGGCTTCGTGGGTAAGCAAAGATCAATTACGATCGATTGGATTGTGCAGGGTCGCGCCAACCCCACCCGCCAGTGGAATTGGTATGCTCAAAAAGAACTGGGCGGTGGAGCCCTGGGAGCATTGGGATCGCACACCTTTGATTATGTGCACTGGTTGTTTGGCTCGGTCAAGCAAATCTGCGGCCAACTCAGCACGGGCATTAAGGAACTTCCCGATGCCGATGGCAAGATGCGCCCGGTAGACAGCGATGACACCTGTAATATTCTGCTGGAGCTGGCGGATGGTACGCCCTGTAATATTGCGATCTCCACGGTGGCCTATCGTGGCCGTGGCCATTGGGTGACGGTCTATGGTGAAGAAGGCACGCTGGTGTTGGGTAATGCCAATATGGGCGATTATATTCATGGGTTTAGCCTGCAACGGGCAAAGGCGGGGGCGATCGATTTTGATGTGGTGCCGATCCCGCAGGAGTATCAATTGCCCAAGAGCTATGAGGATGGGCGGCTAGCGCCGTTTATTGCCATTTGCGATCGGTTCACCGAGGCGATTGTTAACAATGGCGAGATGACTCCTGGTATGCGGGAGGGGGTCTATTCCCAATTGCTGATGGATCTAACGCATCAATCCCATGCTGAGGGACGGTGGTTGGATGTGCCTGGGTTGGATCAGGTTTTGAATGGTTGATCGAAGATTGTTTAGCTATGAGCTAGCCACAACAGCAAGATTATTTAACGCCATTTATTGTTCAGGCAAATCACCATCAGAGGTGCTTTGAATATTGTTATTGGCTAAATCTTCAACCGATGATGCAAGGTTGTACATTGATAATAACCTAGCCTCGACGAACTTATGAACGAAGCGATTAATTTTCCATCTAAACCAGTTCTTTAAATTCTTAATTTCCTTTTTACAGTGTTCAGCCATCCCTATGTTTCTTTGTTCTCTATATAAGGACTCAGCTTTTTTGAAATCTTCGATAGCTAGAAAGCGATTTTCCTTTAATTTATAAAGCTCACCACGAGTCATATATCCATCAACAAAGCTTTGGTTTATTTCAATAGCTCTATCACAGTCGAGAATTGCACCATCATAGTCTCTAAGATTAGACTTTATAACACTGCGCTTAACGTAGAGATCTGGTTGTTGATCATTTAATTCGATAGCTTGTGCGTATATAGACAGAGCATCATTTGTATCTCCCATTGAAAATCGAATCCAGGCTAGTCCGTCATATGCATCGATATCTGTAGGGTCTAATTCAACTACTTTGGTATAGTCCCTAAATGCTCCATCTTGATCCCCTAATTGATCGCTAAGTGATGCACGAAGGCTATATATAACAGCATTATTTTGATCTAATTCAATTGCTTTAGTGTAGTCCTTGTATGCTCCCAAGTGATTGTTTATTTTTTTCCTAGCTCTGCCTCTGCAAATATAGGCACTAGCTAAATTAGGATCTAAAGCGATTGCCTGATCACAATCATCGATCGCTCCCTCATAATCACCCTGCTCGAATCTAGCTTGGGCTTGCTCGACTAACCGCTTAACTTCGTCTTTGTTATTCATTTAGAAAGACACCTGCCCAATCTGAACACAACTAGTATAATCCCTAACTAATCTCAGAATAGCGATCGATCTACAGACAAACTTCACAACCGATCGGCCATCAACCGACTAACATAGACAGGCACCGCCATTAGAAAATCAAAACCATGACCACCAAGCCAGTTTATATCGTTGGCGCAGGCCCCGGCGATCCCGAATTAATCACGATCAAGGGGCGCAATCTGCTTGCCAAGGCCGATGTTGTGATCTACACCAACTCACTCATTCCCAGGGAAATGCTGGTACATTGCCAGCCAGCCGCCGAAAAAATCCCCACCGCCGCCAAGACCCTGAAGGTAATTGCCAACCTGGCGATCGCTGCCGCCCGCAAAGGCAAAATGGTAGTCAGGTTGCACGATGGCGATCCCGCTCTCTACGGTGCGATCCATGAACAAATGCGATTGCTCAGTGAAGCCGGGATCAGGTTTGAGATTATTCCTGGCATCAGTGCCTATCAACTCGCCGCCGCCAGGCTGGGCACAGAATTAACCATTCCTGGTCTGGTGCAAACAATTATTCTTACTCGTATTTCTGGTCGCACCCAGGTTCCAGCCAAAGAAGAACTAGCCAGCCTTGCCGCCCATCAAGCGTCGCTATGCCTCTATCTGAGTGCGCGGCACATTGAAAATGCCCAGGCCAAGCTGGCCGAACATTACCCCAGTGATACGATCGTGGCGGTTTGCTATCGATTGGGTTGGCCGGATGAGAAAATTAAGGTGACGAAGCTAAGTAATATGGCGGCGATCAGTCGGGGTGAAGACCTGGAACGCACTACGTTGTATTTAATTAGTCCCGCGTTAAATCATCTGGTGCAGTCAGACTCAGACTATGATGAAGCGCGATCGCAATTGTATAACCCCAGTCACGATCATCTATTTAGGCCAAAGTCTGAACAGGCTTAATCACGTAAAGCAAATTAGTTCTCTTCAATCCGTGGCGGATCATTATCAATGTAGTCATATCTATTGATTACGATTCCAGATACGACCAAAGCGCCAATGATTAGCCCAAATGATGCGATCGCAAACTTTTTAAGATTACGGCGACCTTGGGCTTCCTGAACTTGGGGGTTACGGGAGCTAAAGTTAAAATTTTGGTCTTGATCTTTGTTATTATTCAAAATTACTAATAATCACTACCTATTACGGGACTATTAGCAGTCAAAGTTAAAGTGAGCGTGAATTGCCCAGATCAACTAACTAATTAACTAAAACAAATAGGCCGCTGATCAAGACATGGCGGCATATAGATAATAATGATTCGGTATTGTGAGCATTCCCAATCGGAATAGGAAATATAAATCGCGCTTTATAGCTTCACTTCAATATCCACACCAGCAGCCAAGTCCAGCTTCATCAGGGCATCGATCGTCTTGGCAGAAGGTTGATAGATATCAATAATCCGGCTATGGGTGCGAGTTTCAAAATGCTCACGGGAATCCTTGTCAACGTGGGGCGATCGCAGTAAGCAATAGATGCGACGACGCGTGGGCAGGGGGATTGGGCCAACTGCAGCGGCATTGGTGCGATTGGCAGTCTCAACAATCTTTTCACAGGAGGCATCTAGCAGGCGATGGTCAAATGCTTTGAGCCGGATTCTAATTTTTTGTTGCTGTAAGGTAGCCATATTTATTACTTAACTTATTGAAGTCGAAGAAAAATAGTTCTCTTGGTTGGAACGCAGACTTTCCAGCATACTCGATCGTAACCAAAGAGACAAGAAAGGGGAGCGGTGCGATCGTAGTGATCATCTTGCTAACCGTCCCCTTCCAGTGAAATTTAATTATTTAAGAATCTTGGTAACAACGCCCGAACCAACTGTCCGGCCACCTTCACGAATGGCAAAGCGCATTTCGTTTTCGATCGCAATCGGGTTAATTAGCTCAACCGTCATTTTGACGCGATCGCCAGGCATCACCATTTCCGCATCACTACCATCATCGGCCGTGAATGCAGCAATAGTACCGGTTACGTCGGTAGTGCGCACATAGAACTGAGGGCGATAACCAGCGAAGAATGGGGTTTTCCGACCACCTTCATCTTGAGTAAGGATATAAACCTGAGACTCAAACTTGGTGTGGGGCGTAATTGAACCTGGCTTGGCCAAAACCATACCACGCTCAATCTGATCTTTCTGGATACCACGTAGCAAAAGACCGACATTATCGCCAGCCATACCCTCATCAAGGGTCTTCTGGAACATTTCTACACCAGTGACAGTAGTAGAGCGGGTGTCTGTAATCCCAACCAACTCAACTGTTTCGCCAACCTTGACCTTACCGCGCTCGATTCTACCGGTAGCAACGGTACCACGGCCAGTGATCGAGAAGACATCTTCTACGGCCATTAGGAATGGTTTGTCCACATCACGCTCTGGCGTAGGAATATGGGCATCAACTTCGTCCATCAGGGCAAAAATCTTGTCTACCCAGGGATCATCGCCTTTCTTGATATTAGGGTTAGCGGTTAGTGCTTCAACTGCCTTGAGCGCAGAACCCAGGACGATCGAGATATTGTCACCGTCGAACTCATAGTCAGAAAGCAACTCGCGTACTTCCAGTTCCACCAGCTCAATTAGCTCCTCTTCGCCTTCCATCTGGTCTTCCTTATTTAGAAAGACAACCAGGTTAGGCACACCAACCTGACGTGCCAACAGGATATGCTCACGGGTTTGGGGCTCAGGGCCATCTGCAGCGGAAACTAACAGAATCGCACCGTCCATCTGTGCTGCACCAGTGATCATGTTTTTAACATAGTCAGCGTGGCCAGGACAGTCCACGTGGGCATAGTGACGGCCACCAGTCTCATACTCCACGTGGGCAGTATTGATTGTGATGCCACGGGCTTTTTCCTCTGGAGCCGCATCAATATCTTCATATTTTTTAGCGGTTGCACCACCACCGGCTGCCAAGGTCATTGTGATTGCAGCGGTTAGCGTAGTCTTACCATGGTCAACGTGACCAATGGTACCAATATTGACGTGGGGTTTATTCCTTTCAAACTTTGCGCGTGCCATTTTTAACTTTGTTTCCTTATCCTGTTAGTTTCTTTACTCGTTACCCTTATGCTTAGCAATAATCGGCTCTGCCACATTACGTGGCACTTCAGCGTAGTCACTGAATTCCATGGAGAAAATACCCCTTCCTTGGGTCTTAGAACGGATATCTGTAGCATAGCCAAACATTTCCGCGAGGGGAACCTTGGCGGCAATCTTTGCTACACCGTCCTCACTGTTCATTCCTTCGATTTGGCCACGGCGCGAGTTGAGATCGCCCATGACATCACCAAGGAAATCCTCTGGCACTTCTACCTCTACTTTCATCATTGGCTCCAGTAGGGCTGGATTTGCCTTCATTACAGCATCTCTGAGTGCCATAGAACCAGCAATCTTAAATGCCATTTCTGACGAGTCTACATCGTGGTAGGAACCATCGATTAGAGTTACCTTTAAATCGATCACTGGGAATCCAGCCAGAATGCCGGATTCACAAGCTTCCTTCATCCCTTGCTCGGCAGGATTGATGTATTCTCTCGGTACAGAACCGCCCACGATCTTAGAGATAAATTCAAAACCAGTGCCAGTTTCACCTGGTTCTACATTGATCACCACATGGCCGTACTGCCCCTTACCACCACTCTGGCGAATGAACTTGCCTTCGGCGGATACTGGCTTACGGATTGTTTCGCGGTAAGCAACTTGTGGCGCACCAACATTTGCTTCTACTTTGAATTCCCGCATCATCCGATCGACCAGGATTTCTAGGTGCAGCTCACCCATCCCAGAAATTACCGTCTGGTTGGTTTCTGAGTCAATCATCACCCGGAAAGTGGGGTCTTCTTCAGATAGCGATTGCAGTGCCTTGGAAAGTTTTTCCATATCCTGCTTGGTTTTAGGCTCGATCGCTACCGAGATCACAGGCTCAGGAATGAATAGGGATTCCAAGATGACGGGTTCTTTGTCATCACAGAGCGTATCACCGGTGAAGGTATCTTTCAGTCCTAATACTGCGCCGAGATCCCCAGCGCCCAGTTCATCTACTTCTGTGCGATCGTCAGCCTTGAGCACAATCAGGCGGGAAATCCGCTCTTTCTTGTCCTTGGCAGAGTTATACACATAGGAGCCTTTTTTCAGCACCCCTGAATATACTCGTACAAAGGTAAGACGGCCATAGGGATCAGCAGCGATCTTAAATGCTAGGGCAGCCAGTGGTGCGCTATCATCGGCAGGTCGAGTCGTCTCACTGCCATCTGGAAGTAAACCAGTAATTGGTGGTACTTCCAAAGGCGAGGGTAGATAGTCAACTACTGCATCAAGCAATAGCTGTACTCCTTTGTTCTTGAACGCAGTACCGCAGGTAAGTGGAATCAAAGCACCACTAATCGTACCTTTGCGTAGCCCCTCAAAGATTTCTGCTTCAGAGAAGGCTTCTTCGGCCATGTATTTCTCAAGCAACTCTTCACTGGTCTCGGCCACTGCCTCGATCATCTTGGTGTGATATTCCTGAGCTAGCTCTTGCATATCTGCGGGAATATCGGTTTCTTCGATGTCGGTGCCAAGGTCATTGGCATAGACAAAGGCCTTCATCTTGACCAAATCAATAATGCCATTGAATTCCGATTCAGCACCGATCGGCAACTGAATAGGCACCGCATTAGCCCGTAGGCGATCGCGGATTTGGTTATAGACCTTGTAGAAGTTGGCGCCAGTGCGATCCATCTTGTTGACAAATACAATCCGGGGCACACTGTAGCGATCGGCTTGCCGCCATACTGTTTCCGATTGGGGTTGCACACCACCAACCGAACAGAACACTACAATGACACCATCCAGCACCCGCATCGAGCGTTCCACTTCGATCGTGAAATCCACGTGACCAGGTGTATCAATAATATTGATCTTGTGCTCCTTCCAGGTACTGCTGATCGCCGCAGCGGTAATTGTGATGCCCCGTTCTCTTTCTTGAGCCATCCAATCTGTTACTGCGGTACCCTCGTGCACCTCCCCGATCTTGTGCACAACACCGGAGTAAAATAGGATGCGCTCTGTAGTAGTGGTTTTGCCAGCATCAATGTGCGCTGCAATACCAATGTTGCGTACTTTCTCTAGGGGAATGGTTCGTGCCACGACTATTTCCTCGTTCCAGCTAATAAGAACATATCTAAGTTACTTAATATTATATTAAGAATGTTAAGAATTAATATACTGCCGATCGCAGCCTGTTAATTCATTCAACCCGATCGATTTTTACCATTAACACATAGGTAAAAATGGGGTTAGGTCTAGGGAGAATTGCTTGTAAATTTAAGTCTCTACATGGACTAGATGATTTTTGTTCAGCTCAAATACTAATCAAATATTAAGCAATTGAGCGATCAAAACCTAGGTAACTCGTACCCGCTGCTAGTCCACCAGCAACCTAGTAACGATAATGGGCAAAAGCCTTATTTGCCTCTGCCATGCGATGGGTTTCTTCGCGCTTGCGGATGGTTGCCCCCGTTTCGTTTGCAGCATCCATGATCTCATTGGCAAGCTTATTGACCATACCACGACCAGGGCGCGATCGAGAATAACCAACTAGCCAGCGCAAGGCCAATGCTACACCGCGATCGCTGCGTACTTCCATCGGCACCTGATAGGTAGCGCCACCAACCCGTCTAGCCTTTACCTCAACCAGGGGGGTAGCGTTGCGAATGGCGCGATCGAATATTTCTAGGGGGGCTTCGCCGGTTCTTTCACCAACCAGCTCAAAAGCTTTATAAACCAAATTTGAAGAGACTGAGAGCTTGCCGCTCCTCATCATCCGCTTAATCAACATACTGACTAAACGACTGTTATAGACTGCATCGGGTGGCGTAGGGCGCTTGCTTACTTTAGTACGGCGGGACATTATATTTTAGACCTTGGATCTCCTTGAATTTTGATATCGGGCTTTTGAGAGAAAATGAAAGCAGCAAGTAAAAAATTACTCGATCTTTCTAGATGTACATCACCCGGCAACGCACATCCCAATACTTAATTACTCTTGCTTAGTTATGGCTTAGTTACTGCTTAGTTATCTAGGCCTGAGTAAAGTATTGATTTTTCGGAGTTAAAGCTTGGTTAATCTCGATCGGGAGCTATATCAGGCTAGGCGATCGAAAAAATAAAAATACTACTTATTTCTTCTTGCCGCCAGCTTCCTGACCAGGCTTCGGACGCTTAGCTCCATATTTAGAGCGACCTTGCCGGCGATCTTTGACCCCAGCAGTATCAAGCGTGCCACGGATGATGTGATAACGCACCCCTGGCAAATCCTTGACCCGACCACCGCGAATCATCACCACAGAGTGCTCTTGGAGGTTATGCCCGATCCCTGGGATGTAGGCAGTTACCTCAAACCCAGAGGTCAATCTTACCCTGGCTACTTTGCGTAGGGCTGAATTAGGCTTCTTGGGAGTGGTGGTATATACACGGGTACATACGCCGCGACGCTGTGGACATGCTTTAAGCGCAGGCGATTTGGTCTTTTGGGTGGCTTTTTTGCGTTCGCTACGGATTAGCTGCTGGATTGTGGGCATTTTAAAGGCTAAAAATTCAAGCTAAATAATTAATTAGATTGTTGACTTTTTCCAAACTAAATCAACAGCCCCTAATTTTAGCAAAGTCGATCGAATTAGGTCAAATGATCTTTGAGCATAAAAACTTCTGCCTTTGTCAGTAACCCCAAGAAGCGATCGATATGCCCATAATTTACTCTGGCTTAGAATATTCACAGATTAAGGCATTGAACTCAGGTGATAACTATGACCCAACGATTACAAGCAGCCTTAGCCTTTGTGGTTCGCATCCCGATCATGCTTTTAACTGGAGTATGGTTGGTGGCAGCATTAATTCTCAGCTCGATCCAATCCGCCTGGCGGCTGGTGCATGTATTTATTGGTTTACTGCCAGAGACCTATCAACCTAAATATATTCAAGTCGAGTGGTCGGAAGTAGATTTAGCTGGTCAAGCAATTGCCTTGAGTAAAAATACTGGCCGAACTGTATATATCTTGTTTGTCTATGCGATCGCAGTTCCCGTGGTGGTTTTAATGGGTCTATGGTTTAGCTTACTGATGCCCATTACGTCAATGCGGCGGTGGTGGACTGAGCGTTCTTTGGCCGAAAATTACCTGGCTCGCTCTGAGCGTGGTGAGTCGATCGAAGATTTGGGCGCAGAGATCGATCGCCTCGATGTATTTCCTGGCCTGAGGCGTAAGTTAAGAGAAAAGCTAGATTTAGAGATTGAAAGTGAAACGGATGCAGCCCAACGCGAGCAAATCCTGGCTGGCCAATTTGAGCTAATTGAAAATTTTCCCTCACCACAGCTTCTCAAGCAGTGGCTAAAATCCATGACGGCTTATCGACTTTGAGTTGGCAAAATGTACTTGAAACTCTAAAACTCAATCCATAGAACAGCTAGCGATCTTCTATTTGGGCAAAATCTAGCTGCGTACCCACTGCTCAATTGAGGTATTGTTCAAACTACGATCGACAGATTTTAGTAAACCCTAGATTGGAAAAACCTGTGGACGTGGTGCAGAGGCCGATAGATCGATCGCTGGATTGGTAGGCTCTCCCTGCATTGGCCAATTATTCTCAGCGGCAATTTGGTTAAGGCGATCGATGCGAGCCTGAGTCATTGGATGGGTCGAGAAATAGCCAGCTACTCTTTTTAGCTGATCTGGCCCTAGCTCCAGCTTTTTGATGTTTTCAAAGAAGTCCAGGCTATGCCCACCATGCCCATAGCGATCGATCACCGCCTCCAGGGCATATTCATCCGCTGCGGTTTCCTGCCCCCGTCGATAGGTCAATTCAGTAAACTGCCCCACCCTACTCACCGTGCTAGCACCACTGCCACTCATACCAAGGTTACTGAGGATCACCGCAAAAACCAGCGATCGCCCCATCGCCCGCAGTGAATCCCGCGCCGCAAAGTGGCCAATCTCATGCCCCAGCACAAAACTCAACTCATTCTCTGACTCAACTTGCTCCAGCAATCCCCTGGTGACAATCAGTTGCCCTCCGGGGAAAGCCGCCGCATTAACCTGAGGGTTATTGATTAAAAATATTTCAATGATCGCCTGTCGCTCTGGCTCTAGATCAGTACTCGCAGCCAAGCTAACGGCTAATTCATTCACATAGGGAGTACGCGGGTCTCCTTTCAGTTCACTGGTAGCTAAGGTCGAGGCGATGAAACTCTTACCGATCGCCAACTCCCGTTCTGGCGACATATGCCCCACCAGAAAATCTGCCGCGATCCCCAAAATTATATAGATTGCCAATACGGTGATCACCAGGCTCAGCAACAGTTCCCCCATCTGCTTAAGTGGGTTTACCTTGCTGACATTAATATCTTCAGGAATTATGGGCGGTGGTACATATTTCATCGATCGGTTTGGTTAAGCAAATATTCAAGTGAACTTGATCATATTAGTGAACTAGATCATGTTTCCGATTATGATTCAAGCCAAGATTTAGGCTAGCAAGCAATCTCAATCGCTAAACATCTTGCTAATCACAAAATAATTATAAATAAATATTAGAACCACGGTAGCAGCCGCAGTTCCAATTGATTAGCAATTTAACTTAGCAATGAACAGAGATCGCAATCTGCTATTTCGCTTAATATTGGCCTAATGATTACTTGATGCCAGTGCCATAGACCATAATTTCAATGATCGGTGCGCCCTGATCGCCTTGCTGGGAATTGATGTCCGAGGTTTCATAGCGCACATTAAAGATCTGGGTTGCGCCCCAGGCGATCGCCTCTTCTTTCATGCGCAGCATGGCCTCACGCCGACCGCGATCGAGCAACGACTCATACACCGTAATTCGGCCACCAAAAATATTAATCAGCCCACCCATAAACGTTTTGAAAGCATCATTGGCAACCACCACACAGCCCACAAAAACATGGGCTTCATTGGCAGGTGGCAAGGCTTGCTTAGCGCCAAAATTGACACAGGGGAGGTGCAGGGTTTGGCGTTCTCGTTTCTTGATGTCGGCATAATGGCGTTTTTCATTGAATGTGCCCGCAAAAAAGCCGATCGCCACGATTACTACTAAAAAGATTAAACCAATTAAATCTTCCATTTGTGATTAATCTCCCTACTCGACCCGGACTGCGGTGCCATAGGCAAAGAGTTCCGCTGCCCCGGCGGCGATCGCAGAAGTGGCAAACCGGACATTAATAATTGCATTAGCACCAACCGATGCACCCTGTCTGACCATGCGATCGAGTGCTTCCTTGCGTGCCTCGTTCAAAAGCTCGGTGTAGCCATTTAGCTCGCCCCCGACTAAGTTCTTGAACCCCGCCAGAATATCTTTACCGACATTCTTTGCCCGAACCGTACTACCCTGCACAATCCCGTAATGCTCAACAATGCGCTTGCCAGGTACACCTTCTAATGTGGTTAGAATCACTTGCTACTCCTTAGAAACATAACTAAATCTGTCACAGTCCCGAATATATGCCCGAATATATGCCCGAATATATGTCAGATATATCCACTTATCAACTTAATTCTTAATTCGCTTAATTAACTAAGCAGGAATTATCTAATGCTTTGAATTTTGAATATTTTGAGCGGTTTAACGTTGGCGATCGGCCTATACATCCACCCAAGTGCCAATCAAGTATAAGTATTCCCAAAACGATCGCTTAGTTTTAGCCAAGTTGGGAGCTTGAGCTGAGATGTTGGCATGATCAGCCTAGATCGGCTGTTTATTATGACTTAACTTGATATGTTTGAACATGCTGAATCATAGTTCCTTCTGGCATTTTCATCGGCAGATATTGTGTAATCTTAAGTATTCTTTGGAATTGCTCAACTGAACTGAGAAAAAACAGTCAGAATAAAGGATTTTGTGTCGATCGCTAAGTGAGCGCTGAGTAATATAGCTAAGTGATCGCTAAACACCTCTGAGCCAATTAATCAATTTCAATCTATCCAAAACATGGCCAGATGATTAAGCCTGACTGCATTTTTGCTTTTTTACCAGTCCAATTAACCACGAGCTGAGCGGGTTTTTGTTGTTGGTAAATTAAGTAAATTTCTGTGTTGAGGCGATCGCCTTGCGCTACGATTATTCCTGTAAAAGCTCAATTTAAAACTAAGTTTCCAAATCATTATGCCTAAGTCAACCTCATCCTCTGATGCCGTTAAACAGCTTAAAAAAGAAGTCGGGATCGCTGCTGCTAAGCGGGTTCAATCAAATATGGTGGTAGGTTTGGGGACTGGCTCAACCACGGCGTTTGCGATCGCTGAATTGGGTCGCAGGCTCAGCGCGGGCGAAATCACTAATATTGTGGGTATTCCTACTTCATTTCAGGCTACGGTTTTAGGTAAGCAAGCAGGTATCCCGATCCGATCGCTAGACGATGTCGATCGAATTGATATTGCGATCGATGGGGCAGACGAGGTTGACCCTAATAAAAATTTAATTAAGGGTGGTGGTGCTGCCCATACCCGCGAGAAGGTGGTTGATTCGTTGGCGGCGCAATTTATTGTGGTGGTGGATCAGTCCAAGCTGGTGGACAAGCTGGGTACTACCTTTGATATGCCAGTGGAAGTTTTGCCGATGGCGATCGCACCAGTGACCAGGGCGATCGAAAAGTTGGGCGGTCAGCCGACATTGCGGATGGGGGTGCGGAAGGATGGCCCCGTGATTACCGATCAGGGCAATATGGTGATCGATGTCAAGTTTGAGGGCGGGATCGATAATGCGCCGGAGTTGGAAAAGACGATCAATAATATCCCTGGGGTGATCGAGAATGGCTTGTTTATTGGCGTGACTAATCTGGTGTTGGTGGGTGAACTGAAGGGCGATACGCCATCGATCCGCGAGTTTTAAGCTGACTGGTGTTTAATTTTCGTCAATTAGGGCTTGAACCATTTAGCCTTGCAGTAGCATAGAAACTGTAGGGCTTTAAATTTAATTTCAATTTGCCAAATGCAAACTAAGTCAGATTGGCGATCGCAAGCGGCTAATTCCCTATATCAAACTGCGATTTTGGTTCAGCAACTTTTGCAGCAGGGTAATTATGCAGAAGCTCAGTCAGGCATCGACGCACTAATTGAGGCAATGGGTCGATCGGAAAAACGTGCCCTTAGAAGTCAGCTAATCAGGCTAATGGTGCATGTAATTAAGTGGCAATGTCAACCAGGCAAGCGGAGTTCTAGTTGGGTGGTTTCGATTCTCTCTGCCCGCCGCGAAATTGTCGATATTCAAGCTGAAGTGCCTAGCCTTAACCAAAGCTTTATTGAATCGATCTGGGACAAGTCTTTTGATGCAGCACTAAAGGAAGCAGAGGCGGAAATGGGTTTTAAGTGCCAGCTAACCAAACTCTCTGGGCAACAGATTTTTGAAGATGAGTATAGTTTGCTCTAAGTAAATATTTGAAATACTTTGTTGATTCAACCGCCCTATGTCATGATTTTCTATGCTGAAAAAATTACATCTCAAGAATTTTAAGGGTTTTAAGGACGCGGATCTGGATCTGGGTAATTTCAGCTTGCTGGTGGGGACTAATGCGTCGGGGAAGAGTAATGTGATTGACGCACTACGTTTTATCCACGGAATTTCCAGAGGGTACTACATTGCGGAAATTACTGGCGGAAAGTATCAAGCAGGTGCATTACAATGGCGCGGGATTAGGGGGGGGATACAGGGTCTTCTATTCAAAGGTAAAAACCGGACAGCAGATAACTTTTCTATTAAGGTTGCAGGTAAATTATTAGCAAGTCAGCGCGAGTATGAATATTACATTGAAGTTAATCCAAGTGAACCAGGTGAGGCCCCAAGAATTTTTTATGAGTATCTAACTGTAGATGGAATTGAAAAACCTATTTTCCAAGCAAAAAATCGCCAACTTGATAAAGCTGAGCAATTAGAGGTTAGCTTTCAGGGAGAGGAAAATAAGGGGCTAGGTTACAGAAGTGATATACCAGTTATTTCTCAAATTATTAATCGGGGGTTAAATTCGTTAGTGCCCAAACAGGCCTTGCAATATGCTAATGGAGTTACCATTGGTTGGCAATTTATGCAGTTTATGGATTTAGAGCCCGATTTAATGAGGCAGCCATCATCACCAGGGCAACAATTATTAGGAGATCACGGAGAGAATTTATCATCAGTTATCCAAGAACTTTGTAAAACACAACAAGGCAAGGAAAACCTGGTCTCCTGGATTCAGGAGCTGACTCCAATGGATGTAAGAGACTTTAAATTTAGTATTGATCTAAATGGAAAGATCTTATTGACATTGATAGAGAAAGAGGGCAAGGAGACTTTGGCGTATAGCGCATCAGATGGCACACTAAGATTCTTGGCAATAATTACTTCTCTTTTTTCTGTAGGCTATACTGAAAGGCTGTATTTTTGGGATGAGATTGATACAGGTATTCACCCTACCCGCTTGCATTTACTAATCCAGTTAATCGAATATGTCACCGCAGAAAATGATATACAAGTTGTAGCAACCACCCACTCGCCACAGTTATTAAACTTACTCAGCCCTGAATCACTCGAACATGCCTCGCTGACCTATCGCTTGCCCGATCGCCCTGATGCCCAAATCAAGAGGATTTTAGATATCCCAGATGCAAGGCGTTTAATCGAAGAACAAGACATCGCAACCCTGCACGAGTCTGGTTGGTTGGAAGATGCAGTTTATTTCACAGACGATGAACCAGCAGCAGAGGAAGCCAGCGTGTGAGAGTGTTAATCATTCCCGAAGATTTTCGTAATGATGAGTTCATGCTCAAGCCAATTATCGAGGCAATGTTTAAGAGCATTGGTAAGTCAGCAAAAGTCAGAGTATGCAGCGATCCCAGGCTTCAGGGAGTAAGTCAGGCGCTTAAGTGGGAGCGGATCGAGAAAATCATCAGTCGTTACAAAGGTATGAATGATGTAATTTTGCTCTGTATCGATCGGGATGGTCAAGAAACCAGGAAAGCTAAGTTAGAAAATATCGAAGCGCAAGCAGCAGAATTGTTATCAGCATATAACTGTTTATTCTTAGCCGAAAACGCATGGCAAGAAATCGAGGTGTGGGTATTGGCTGGGTTTGATGATTTGCCAAAAAACTGGAGTTGGCAAGAAATTCGTCGAGAACCAGATCCAAAGGAAATGTATTTCGAGCCATATGCCAGGGCAAAAGGATTATTGGATGGCAGCTCACCTGGCCAAGGCCGAAAAATCTTGGGAATCGAAGCCGCTCGCAACTATAGCCGGATCAGGCAATTCTGCCCCGAAGACATTGGTAACCTGGAAGATCGCTTAAAAGCGCAGCTAGTTAACTTTTGATTGCAATTGATCGCCCCACAGGATTTGGGCAAACCGATCGCTGATTCCCTCTGATCCACCGGGCAAGCCAACTCGCTCAAGGCCATTTTGTTGACATGACTGCAAATATTCCTGATCGGCCAGGATCTCTTTAACCCGCTTGGCCGCGATCGTGATTGTTTCCGCATTGGCTGGTTTCTTGCCGATCGTTTGCACCGAAGCACCCAGCAAGCGCATTTGGGCATCCGCAAAATGATAGGTAAACTGAGGCCCTTTGCTAGGAATTTGAATTACCGGCTTGCCCAAACCCACCGCCTGCTCGATCGCTGTACCGGCCATGCCGATTACTAGATCAGCCTGCCGCAACACATCAGGAAATGCATCGTCATAACAAATAAGTGGCGAATTAAGGCGATCGTGGTATAGTCTTGCCCTGCCTTCGTATCGCCAACTATGCGAAATGGCAACCTCCTCAAGGGGCGTGCGACCATGCGCCCCATCAACATTTTTTGAATCAAGCTCCTTTTGATAATTAGCTCGCATCATGCTGGGAACCAGGGCAGCCCGAAACTGTACTGGTTGGGGGGCAAATTCTTGGGCGATCGCCACCGCCAGATCCAACAAGATGCCAAAATTATTGCAAGCTTCTGGTAACCGACTGCCTGGCAAAAAGGCGATCGTAGGCACATTGGGCTCCAGTTCCAAATCCTTACCAGTTGGCGCTAACACATCCATGATTGGATAGCCAGCAAATACTGCCTTGTCGATCCCCTGTTGGCTCATTAGTTTGGCCGTGAACGCATCGCGGGTGAAAATCGTTTTGCACTTGGGCGATCGCAACAGCCAACTAGTAGTCAGATCTGGCTGCATCCGGTTTTCATAATGAGCCGAAGCCGACACAATAAAAGCGGTGTAATCGCAACCAGTCAATCGCGCCAAGGCCAACGACACAATGTCTCCAGCCGCAAACACCAGATCACAGGTTTTGCCATAATCAATCGCAGCTTTAATTTGGCGTAGCAACAGGCTAATTAACCCCGATCGTAAATCTGCCAGTAGTTTGAACCGATCCATATACACAAATCCGCCCGATGGCAGTGCTTTGGTAGGGCCAACAATTTCAACGCCCAAACGCCGGTAAGCATTGCCCTCACCCACGATCGGCAGGGCAGCCACTTCTGCGCTGGGGTATTTTTGGCGGAAGACTTTTAGGCACTCTGAGGCGTTGAGATCCTCGCCATGACCATTACTGATGAATAAAACGCGCTTGGTTGGTAGTGCCATGAAGAATTTAATTGGTGCGATCGCAGTTATTGATATTTTGGGGGTGGGTAAAAGTTTTGCTCAATATTAAGTACCTGGAGCGCAGCAATCCTTAAGTAAATCTATAGAAGCTTAGCTTAGCTAAATATATATAAACATATTTAAACCAATTCAAAGGCTAATGACGATCGGCTGGAACCTACTCCCAGCAGGCCATAGGCAATGTTTATTGATCTGAACTAATCAAGATTAAAATCATCCCTCAACTCGGACGAGATCATTGCAGATGACTAGCGATCGTAAATATAATCAAATACAATGTTAAGTATTAATAACAAACTATATAAAAGTTAATTTACTAGCTAATTTCTATCGTCCTCCTTTATTAAAAATTTTTAACTAAAGCAATTGTTTACATACCTCAGTAACACCTATAAAAATAAGCTTGCTAGTGCAGACTGGTCGCAATATATGGCGATCTGGTTGGGGGCGGCCTTTTTAGTATCAGTGCCGGTGTTTTTCCAAGCGCCCCTGGTCAGGCAGGCTCCCTGGATTAGTTTGATTCTAACCGTGGGCTGGTTGTCGCTGAGTAGACAATGGCTAGAGGATGAATCACGCCACCATTGGGGTAGCATCATGTGGGGCTTTAGTCTTACCTGGTTTTGTGGATCGATCTATTGGAGTTGGTTGCGGTGGGAACCACTGTGGCATCTACCGATCGAGGCGATCGCATTACCCTGGGCGATCTGGGCAATCTTTAAGCGTCAAAACTCCTACCTGGTCGGTGCTTGGTTCTACCTTGGCTCACTGGTGGGCACTGGGATTACTGATATTTACTTTTATCTGACTGATGTGGTGCCGCAGTGGCGTGAATTAATGCAGCTAGAAAGTAATGTGGAGATGGTGCGTCCTTTGCTGCAAAGTGCGATCGCTCAAATCCAAACCCCCTGGGGCATGATCTGGATGATGCTTTTGGCGCTGTGGATCATGGCGATCGGGATCAGGGCAATGGCTTCTAAACAAATCCATCATTGGGCATTCAGTGGGGCTTTGCTCTGCACCTTAGTTGTGGATAGCTTGTTTGGGATCAGTGCGGTCTTATTGAACTAATAGATCACTTTGTAATAGAACATATGCACGACAATCAATCCATCAATCAATCAATTTAGGTTATTGCTGCTCGGTCTCAATTTGATCGCGTGATTGAGGTCGATAAAGGGTTAATCTCCTTCTGGCTGTAGTAGATCATGTAGATTGGTCAACACTGCAATCTATGAATAGCAGTAAATATAACAATTCTGATTGAATCCACTTAGCCATGTTTGAGCTTAGAAGCGAAGAGTTACCTACATAAAAAGGTATATTTATGTTGGTTTATTGCTTACAAAAGTAAATCAAAGTTAACATGAACTTAGACAGGGGAAGTTTGGGCAGACTATAAGTGTAGAGAGAGCATCTGACTTTAGTTTTTTGCTCTGGGGACACTTGACTACTTAGCTTATGCTTGTGCAATCGGTAAGCCAATGCTAAATAGTTGATCGAAGCTACTTGACTGGTAACTAGTAGTTAAATAATTGAGTTCTGTAATAGATGGTTGGTGCTGTTTGAGGCAGATAAATTTGCTGCTCAGGATCACTAGACATTAACTTTATTTGTTAATGATCTTGGTTCTTGCGCAAATGTTGGTTGATCTGGTATGTGCTTGGTGAAGGCTTAGTTTTAATAGCCTGATTTCTAATCTGATTTCTAATCTGGGCATTTGCATAGATATTACCAGGGTTAACTATCTGTAGAACGGCTATCAATAGCTAGCGCAGGGGGAAAGTAGATTCGTGGAAACTTGTAGTAAGCCGGCTGAATCGAGCAATTCAGTGAAACCAAAGCCTTTTATCATCGTGCATTCTCAGCGGGGCGATCGTCAGGTCGAACTAACAAACGATACATCCTGGACTGTTGGTAGGGGCAAGGGTAATGATGTACCCCTAGTCGATCGTTGCGCTTCCCGTGAACATGCGATGTTTCAGATGGTGGGAGCCAATAATTTTTATTTAATCGATCTGGGTAGCAGTAATGGATCATTTGTAAATGGCCGCCGGGTTAGCATTCCCTGTAGTCTCAGCGACGGCGATCTAATTACCCTGGGCGAAACTAATATCGAGTTTTTCTGCCCTGAAGCTAATACCAAGCCCGAACCGGCTGAAGATTCCGATGCCATGACCGATACAATGGCGCTGCATCGTCGCCGCTTGATTACGGTTGCAGTGGTAGATATCTGTAATTTCACCCAACTGACCCAGCAAATGGATGAACAACTGCTGTCGGAAGTGATCGGCACTTGGTTTAAGCAGGCTGGCGATATCATCAAGCGTCATGATAGCTGGGTGGATAAGTATATTGGCGATGCGGTGATGGCAGTGTGGATTCATGGCAGCACTAACTCTAAGTCTGAGCACATTGAGACCCAGGAAATGTTGAAGGCCTTTAAGGCTGTCTATGACCTTGCAGAAATGAGCAGGGCGCTAAATCAGCAATTTTCACTACCATTTGAATTGAAGGTAAGCGCTGGTATGAATACTGGCTATGCCATGATTGGCCAAATGGGATCGAACGATCGCCCTGAATATACGGCATTGGGTGATACGGTGAATGCTTCGTTTAGGCTAGAGTCGGCTACCAGGGAACTGGAACTAGATTTAGCGATCGGTCAGGCAACCTACAACCATGCTCCCTATGCGGCAGTGCTGCTGCCATTTGCACAAAAATTAGTCCGACTCAAGGGCTATGACCTGCCAATGCTTACCTATGCAGGCAAATTTGAGCAATTAGGGCAATTTATCAGCAAAATAGCTGGTTGATATACGATGATATGATTTGAGCAGAAGTTTGGTCTATTTTTCGTGCCCTCATACCCTCATATATGGACCCTTTTCCCCATCTGCACATTACAACTGAAGAAGGCGATCGCACTGTACCGCTAGCAAATATTTCTTCCTTCACTATGGGCAGAGGGAAGAAAAATTTTGTGGTGATTAAGGATAAATGGGCTTCCCGTAAACATGCCATGTTTCAGATTACCGAGCATGGCAAATTTTATTTAATTGATTTGGGTAGCTTGAATGGCACCTATGTCAATGGTCGGCGGGTGAGCATTCCAGTGACGCTGTCCCGTGGCGATCGGATTACTGTTGGCACTACTGACATGGAACTGGTTTACCCAGACTATGACATCACCGATGCAACTGATGGCAAAACTAAAAGCACCCAGCGATCGACAATGATGTTGCAACAGCGCCGCATGATCACGGTGCTGGTAGTTGATATTCGCAACTACACTGGCTTAGCCAGAGAGCTAGATGAGCAAATTTTATCCCAGGTAATTGGTAGCTGGTTTGGTCAGGCTGGCGAAATTATCCAGCAACATGGTAGTGGCGTAGACAAATATATTGGGGATGCGGTGATGGCGGTGTGGATTCATCGCATCTCACCCAAGAGCAAGCGGGTCGTGGCTCAGGAAATGTATCAGGTTTTCAAGGCCTTGAATGAATTACTGCGGATGAGCGATCAACTCAATCAAAAATTTGAACTGCCATTTCGATTGCGGGTTGGGGCTGGGGTGAATACGGGTAAGGCGATCGTAGGGCAAATGGGAGCTGGCGATCGCCCTGAATACACAGCCCTGGGTGATACGGTCAATGCGGCATTTCGATTGGAAACCGCCACCAAAGACCTGGGCGTAGACGTGGTAATTGGCGAAAGCACTTACAAGGAATGCCCCCATCCAGATTTGCTAGATTTTGAGCAGCACGAGATTATGCTCAGGGGCTATGACAAGGCTTCTGCCACCTATGCGGGAACAGCCAGTCAACTCGATCAGTTTGTTGCCAAGCTAGAAGGATTAAACGGCCAATTGTAAGCTGAATGAAGATGAATCTAGCAACTAACTTTAAATTAGCTGCCACTCACCTTAGCGCTATATTCCGGGGCAGACATCATTTGTTCTAGCTCAGCAATTGCATCGAGCTTGATCTTAATTAGCCAGGCAGAACCATAGGGATCGGTGCCCATTTGCTCTGGTTCATCCACCAAT